>DGIN01000061.1:20102-33851 GCA_002387325.1 Bacteroidales bacterium UBA4621
ACCCGTTAATAACCCGTTAATAACCCGATGTTGTTATACGGAAAGTAAACGATTGTCTTATTCTTAATCAGGCTGAGTATTTTGTTTATATAAAAAATATGGTGAAGCGGTATTACTTCAAGGCGCGGTAGATACCTCCCGGAAGCGATTTGACATATCCTTGCATTTCAAGGAGCATGAGGTCTGCAGCGGTTTGCGGGTAGGGGATACGGGTCTCTAATACCACAGTATTGATGTGCATGCCATCTTCCTGCTCGTGGAGTTTGTCAACCAGCATACGCTGTGTAGGCGAGAGGGTGTCGAAGAGGTCGGTTATTTCCGTTTGCATAGGCTGTTTGTGTTGAGCGGAAGTTTCCCATTGCATAGAAGCGATGAGGTCATCCGCCGATTGTACAAGTTGCGCTTTCTGGTTTCGTATCAAGATGTTACAGCCCTGCGCAGTTTCATCGGACGCACGTCCGGGGAAAGCGAACAGGTCTCTATTATAATCGCACGCCATCTGCGCAGTAATAAGCGAGCCGCCTTTTTGCTTGGATTCCACCACTGCGACCGCATCAGCCAGTCCTGCGATGATGCGATTGCGTGCGACGAAATTGAACGCATCGGGTTTGGTTCCGCTCGGGTATTCGGTGAGGATGCCGCCATTTTCGAGTGCATGCACGGCTACCGGGCGGTGCAGAGAGGGATAAATCCGGTCCAAGCCGTGTGCCGGTATGATAACCGTTGAGATGCCCGCCTCAATCGCCGCACGGTGTGCAGCGATGTCTATTCCATACGCCAATCCGCTGACGATAACCACGCCGGGTATCGCCCTTGCCAAGCCAAGCACCAGTTGCCGCGCTTGCTCTTTGCCGCGGTCGGTAGCCATACGTGTTCCCACGACGGACACCACTTTGGTATTTTCGAAAGAGATATTTCCTTTGGAATAAAGGACAAGAGGGCGGTCGGGACATTGCCGCAACCGAAACGGATAGAGTTCGTCCCCGCACCACAGCACTTGGATTTGGTGTCTATTGACGAACTCCAGTTCCTGCTCAGCCCGTTGCAGCACCGCCGGCATATCGGGTTCATCGGTATGCCGCCACACTTCGCAGGCGGAGCCGTAATGCTCAATCAACTGCAATGCTTTGCGCAAGCGGTTGCGGAACAGAAGGCTGAGTGCTATTTGATACAACCTGTCTTCCTGCATATCCACAAGCATATATAGACCAGTGCAACCCCGACTGCCGCACCGATCATATCGGCATACCAGTCGTCCCAATCGCCGGTGCGGGAGACGGTGCAGCACACCTGGAGCAACTCTATCAATCCTCCATAGAGCGTAGAGATAGTCCATGTACAGAAAGCGTACCGCCACGAGCAGTGTTTATCCAACACCATTCCGCCCATCAGCACAAACGCCAGTCCGACATACATCACAGTATGCCAGAACTTGTCGTTGCAGGTTTGCTGCAAGGGCATATACGGATTCTCTATGAGTGAAAGAACCGCCACAGCAGCGGCGACCCCTACCGCAGGCAGATAACAGAATATGCGCCTTACAGTTTCTGCCCGAAGCATAAATCACCGGCATCGCCCAACCCGGGGACGATATATTTTTTGTCGTTGAGAACGGGGTCTATGGCGGCACACCAGAGTGTGATATGGTCTTCGGGCAGCATTTTTCTAAGGTACTTAACCGCCTGCGTAGTGCCTATCGTACAGCAGAGATGTGCGTTTTGGGGTGTGCCGTGCGTCAGCAGAGCCCGGTACGCCACTTCCATAGACATTCCCGTTGCCAGCATCGGGTCGACCAATATGAGCGTTTTTCCGTTCAAATCCGGTGCTGCCAGATACTCCGCCACAATCTCTATTTCCTGCTGTCCTTTGACATTGCGCCCCATACGGCGATAGGCACTCAGGAAGGCGTTTTCCGCACCGTCAAACATATTAAGGAATCCCTGATGCAACGGCAAGCCGGCACGCAAGATTGTACCTAAGACTATTTGGTTGCTGATAGTATGGATTTCAGCCAGACCGAGCGGTGTTTGCACATCCTCTTTTTGATAATCAAGCGTTTTGCTTACTTCATACGCCATCAGTTCGCCTATACGCTCGATATTGCGGCGGAAACGCAGGCTGTCCTTTTGGATGTCGGTGTCGCGTATTTCTTTCAGATACTGATTCAGCAGAGAATTTTTCTCCGACAGATTGACCACTTTCATTATTTCATACTTGCTTTTACGTTTTTCAACTCGGCTTTAACCGATTCTCTGCGCACTTTCAGAGTATTTTCCAGTTGGGTCAAATCCACTTCTTTGTTTTGTATCTCCATATTGAACGTGTTCCAATCGGTTTGGTCGGCACGCACCCTGTCGAGTATGGCAGTGAGACGTTTTTGGCGAGCCAGCAACTCGTCCTGCAAACGAGTTACCTCTTTTTTGTCCGCCTGCAATGCCGTTATACGTGCATCTTGCGACTGACGGTTCAAGAGAGATGTTTTTTGCACCTTTTTCAGTGTTTTTTCTATTGCCGTTTGCATTTCCGACAGTGCTTTCTGCTCTGCCTCGCAAGCCTTTTGCAGGTTCGAGACAGCCGCTTCCTGTTCTTTGAGATAGGCTGCCACATCTTTGGCGTGTGTTTTCTCGTCTTTCAGTTCACGGCGGGCTTGCGCCAATGCTTTTTCGTTGGCGTCCTGCACGTCCAGTATGCGTTCCAACTCGGCGCAATACATCGGTGCATCGGCGGCATATAGGGTACGAAGTGAATCCAAAGAAAAGTCCACCAGATTGATGTCCAGAGGCGTAACATGCTGTGCGCGGATTGCAGCAGAAAGTGCCAAAGCGATAAAAATAAAACTAAACTTTTTCATTTTCAATGTGTTTCAGAGATTTGTTTTTCGGGTCGCAAAGGTACAGAAAAATTTGCATATCCACAAATTTTGTCGTACCTTTGCACGATTTTTAAGCAGGTTATGGCAGAAACGAAACACTATGTATATCAAGATGCCACTATCGAGTTTGTTACGGTAGCGGCACAAGTATGCTTGTTTTTGGAGCATACCGCAGAAACAGAGCGACACGAGTTTATCGAGAAGACTCTCTGCCTGTTGCCGTTGCTGTATCTGAAAACACGTCTTTTGCAGCAGCCCGAAGCACTGTTGGACGGTGAGCCGCAGCATTTCGTACAAGAGGAGGACTACAACTATATCCAATCGGGGGTGAAGAACCTGCTCGGTTCCGATGATGCCTACCTGGAAGTATTTCTCAACGATATACAGTACAGCGACGAACCTATTACGGCATATATATCCGAAAACCTGGCGGACATATACCAGGAGCTGAAAGATATGGCTGCCGCTTTCCAAACCGGTCAGGAGGAGGTGATGAACGATGCCGTGTTGGCGTGTCTTGTTGCTTTCCGCGAACACTGGGGTCAGAAACTGCTCAACGCTATGCGCGCCCTGCATGCATTGTCCTTACTTTCCGATGACGACTAATGAAAGCCAACAGTTATATACACCATATTGCCAAAGACCTGATTCAATGGATGCCGCTTGCGCAATTCGAGGGTGAAGTGGTTATTGTTGACACTCCGGAGAAAGTGCCGGAGGCGGTTGCCTATCTGAGCAAGCAGAAAGTGCTGGGTGTGGATACCGAGGCGCGTCCGAGTTTCACGCGTGGGGTACACTACCCTACCGCCCTTGTACAGGTTGCAACCGAAGAACGATGCTATCTGTTCCGTCTGACGCACGTGGGTATGCCGCAAGAGTTGGCAGACCTGTTTGCCAATCCTGCTATCTGCAAAGTCGGGCTGGCTTTCAAAGACGACATCAACGGACTGCGCCGCCGCCGCGATTTCAAACCCGCCAATTGCATTGATTTGCAATCGCTGGCAGGCAAGTACGGCATTATGGATCTGGGGCTGCAAAAGATGTTTGCCATCTGTTTCGGAAAAAAAATATCCAAAGCGCAGCAACTGACCAATTGGGAGAACTCCACCCTTACGCCCGAACAGGCGCGTTACGCCGCCACAGACGCATGGGCTACACTTTTGATTTACAAAGACATAGCAAACACAAAACCTCTTTCACGCAAGGAGGCAGAGGCACTTCGCCGTGCCGACATAGAGGCGCAGATTGCCCACCAACAGGAAGTGATGGCCGCCCGTGAAGCCGAGACACAGCAACACGCCAACTAACAAAAACCTTTACAATATGAAACGCACAACGCTTTTATTTGCCTGTATTCTTCTTTCGGTCTTGAGTTTCGCTCAAGCCAAGTACATATTTTATTTTATCGGGGACGGTATGGGTACGAACCAGATACTTGCCACCGAGATGTATCTCGCCGAATTGGAAGGCCGTATCGGGCGCAAGCAACTGCTTATGACGCAGTTTCCATACTCCGGTCAAGTCGCCACATTCTCCGCCTCCAACGGTATTACCGACTCGGCAGCGGCAGGTACGTGTCTCGCCACGGGTACCAAGACCAACAACGGTACTCTCGGTCTTTCTCCCGCTGGGGACACCCTCCGCACAATGGCAGAAATCCTGCAACAACGGGGGTATGGTATCGGTATTATGACCACGGTTGCCATAGACCACGCTACCCCGGCATCTTTCTACGCCAAAGTACCCGATCGCCATCAATACTACAAAATCGGCACACAATTGGCATACACGAACTTTGATTTTTTCGGTGGGGCAGGCTTCCATCAGCCCGTCAACAAGCACGGCAAGAAAGCCCCCAATCTCTATGACCTCTGCGAGCAGCAGGGTTACACTTTCGCCCACGGCTATGCTGATGCGCAGACCAAACTTGACGCCCCGAAACTCATTCTCACGCAGGCCACCGACGGTATTGACCGCACCAAGAAAGCCGACTGCCTGCCTTATGCTATCGACCGCCACAAGGATGCACTCACGTTGCGCCAAATCATTTCCACCGCGATACCCTATCTCTCGCAGAAGCACGACCGCTTCTTTATGATGGTAGAAGGCGGAATGATAGACTATGCCTGCCACGGGCAGGACGGAGCCACCGCTATAGGTGAGACCATGGATATGGATGCCGCACTCGAAGTGGCATATCAATTCTATCTTGCCCACCCTGAGGAGACCCTGATTGTTGTTACAGCCGACCATGAGACAGGCGGTATGGCAATGGGCAACGGCGGTTATGTATTGAACCTGCAAGCCCTGCAACACCAGCACTGCTCGGCTTGGATTCTCTCCGACCGGCTCTCCTCTCTGTTCAAGGACAACACTCCGGCATGGGAGGATGTCAAAAATCTTCTGACCAAACAATTAGGCTTCTATGAGGCTATCGAACTGACGGCAGAAGAGGATGCACAACTGCATAGCCTGTATAATCAGGCAGTGGCACACCAAAGCGGCGAAGTAAAAACCCTCTACAAAACAATGAACGAACTCGGCAGCACCGCCATCGGTCTGCTTAACGCCAAAGCCCACCTCGGCTGGACAAGTTACGACCACACAGCGCATGCCGTTCCCGTCTTTGCCATCGGTGCCGGTGCCGAGCGTTTCACAGGCTGGCACGACAACACCGGGATAGCCCCCCTTGTCCTCAAAGCCGCAGAATAGTTAAAACACTATAATAAAAAGTACGCTTCTTCCATATAGAAAAGTAAGGTGGATGGTTATAGGATGGTTATAGGATAGGCATACTTTGACACCTATTGAAATTTTATAAATTTTAGTATGATATACAAAATTACTTTTTCGTGTGAGGAAGGCGATCAGAACTTCCGCCGCGTGTTTGAGGCTGACAGCGAAGCCACTTTCCTGGAGTTGCACAAGGCTATCCTCGAAAGCGTCCACTACACTGACGACCAGATGACATCGTTTTATATGTGCAACGATGATTGGGAGAAAGAGCAGGAGGTTACACTCGTGCCGATGGACTCCAATTTCGAGTACGACAATATGGTAATGGACAGCACCCGCCTGAGTGATTTGCTCACCGAGCAGGGGCAACGTCTCATCTATGTGTTCGACCCGATGTTCGAGCGCTATTTCTTCGGCAGTCTGAAGAGTATCAAACCCGGTACTATGGACGGTGTCAAATGTGTGGAAAGTACCGGTCGCCCCCCGAAACAACTCAAGAGCGAGGACCCGCTGCAAGCCCTGACAAAAGAGGCCAAGGGCGGGGACCCGCTGTTAGACGATGACGATTTCTACGGAGACAGCCAATACGACGAAGGGGATATTGACACCGAAGGTTTCCAAGACCTGAGTTTCGAGGACGGCTCTATGTTCTGATGCCGGCTGCGGATACCTACATACAACCCACTTTGCTTGTTCTGACAGGTCCTACGGGCGTAGGAAAAACGGAACTGAGTCTGCGTCTGGCAGAGCATTTCGGCTGCCCTGTCGTTAGTGCCGACTCACGGCAGATCTTCCGCGAGATACCTATCGGTACCGCCGCACCCACTGCAGAGGAACAGGCACGGGTACAACACTATTTTGTAGGTACCAAGTCAGTCTCGGAAGACTACAACGCAGGACAGTACGAGCGGGATGCGTTGGCATTGCTGCAAACGCTTTTTCTGCAACATAGCGTGGTCGTACTCACAGGCGGTTCTATGCTATATATTGATGCCGTCTGCAACGGATTCGACGATATACCGTCCGTGTCCTCCGACCTGCGCGAACAGGTAAAGAACGAATACCAGGCAAAAGGCTTGGCATGGCTGCAAGCGGAAGTGCAACATCTCGACCCCACCTATTGGGCAGAAGCGGACAGACAGAACCCGCAACGGTTGCTTCATTGTGTGGAGATTTGCCGTGCCGCAGGAAAACCTTTCTCTTCGTTCCGCTCACGCACGCGCACCGCACGTCCGTTCCGTATTGTCAAAGTGGGGCTTAACCGTCCGCGCGAAGAACTATATACACGTATCAATCTCCGTGTGGAGCAAATGATGGCACAGGGTTTGTTGGAGGAAGCACGAAGCGTCTATCCCCTCCGCCACAAGAACAGCCTGCAAACGGTCGGTTACCGCGAACTCTTTGCCTACATTGATGGACAATACACACTCCCGAAAGCGGTTGAGATGATACAGCAAAACTCACGCCATTACGCCAAACGGCAGATGACGTGGTTCAACAGGGATACTACTATTCATTGGCTCAATGCCGATTCAGATTATGAAACGCAACTACATACTGTTATTGATTGGCTGTGCGCTGATGGCGTGCAATAAGACCACCGTTGATTTTACCTACTCTCCCGCTGCACCGCGGGCAGGGCAGTCGGTATCGTTCAGCAACCGGTCCTCCGACGGCGAGGAATGGGCGTGGTCGTTTGGCGACGGCTCCACATCCACCTCCAAGTCCCCCGTACACACCTACCGCCAGCCCGGGACATATACGGTCATTCTGAAAGTGGACGACAAATCATCACTCACCCGCACGCACGACATCACCGTCTATGACACCGTTCCGAATTTCACCTGTTCAGCAGGCGATACCATTGATATCTACCAAGATGTTACCTTCACGGCATTGGTCTATAACCCCTATAAATACTCTCTTTCCTACGAATGGACGGTGGAAAGCAACCGCCTCCATACACAGTTGAGCGGAACCAATACAGGAAGTACCTACACGGTATATTTCGAGCAGAGCGGCAGCAATAAAGAAGTCATACAACTACGGGTGGTTCTCAACGGAGACACTACCGTCGTCCGGCACGAATACGTAGTTCGCAATACCCCCGCAACGGCAGTACTGATGCGCGGCGGACAGGATTACCGCCAGCGTATCTTCGGCGCACGTGCCGAAATGCCCGCATTGATGGAATATGCCGAAGGCAAAGCCCTGTTGGACGCAACACAGGACACGGTGCAAGTGTTCAACGACAGCACGTTTACCCTGCAAGCCCTGCGTACCACCTTCCCCGACATAGAGGGTTTCCGCATTGCCAACCGCAAACTCTACTACCGTGCCGACGGACTCTATGTAGCCAATATCAACGGCACCAACAGCGTCTGCATTGAGCCGCAACCCACACAGGCCTTCTGCGTGGATATAGTGGACAACCGCATCTATTGGGCAGTACAAGACAGTGTGCGCTATATGCCTCTTGTCGGCTCCGAAAACAACCAATTCACCACACTTCCCGTTACTTTGAATACCTTGCAGGGTATTCGCAAAATAGCAATTGATTCTACACCGAGATGATACAACCCGACTATATTTTTGAGACAAGTTGGGAGGTATGCAACCGTGTGGGCGGTATCTATGCCGTCCTCTCCACGCGTGCCGCCTCCATGCAGAAAGAACACCCCGATCAAGTGATATTCTTCGGTCCCGACTTCGGCACACACAGCGACCTCTACTTTATAGACCATACACGCCAAAAAAGCAAGATTTTCCTGCCCGAATGGTTCTGCGGGTGGGCAAACCATAGAGCAGACACCTCTATTCCCATTCGTATCGGACGCTGGGACATCCCCGGACAGCCGCTTGCCATTCTCCTGCGGGCGGATTCTCTCTGGGCAAAAAAGAATGAAATCTATGGTTGGGCGTGGGAAAACTTTGGTGTACAAAGTCATGCTGCCTACGGCGACTACGATGAGTCGTGCCTGTTCGGCTATGCCGCCGGTATGGTAATGGCATCGCTGTACGATACGATTACCGGACAAAAGACAAAAGACAAAAGACAAAGGACAAATGTGGTTATGCACGCCAACGAATGGCAGACGGCATTTGCCATATTCTATCTCCGTTACCACCGTCCCGCCATCGGTACACTCTTTACCACCCACGCAACAAGTATCGGACGTTCCATTGCAGGCAACGGCAAACCGCTGTACGACTATTTCAAGGGCTATAACGGTGATCAGATGGCAGAGGAACTGAATATGGTCAGCAAACACTCGGCAGAAAAGATGGCAGCCAAGTGGGCGGATTGTTTCACTACTGTGAGCGACCTGACCGCCCGCGAGTGCGCACAACTGTTGGACAAGCCGGTGGACATCGTTACGCCCAACGGTTTCGAACCCAATTTTGTACCCGCAGGCAAGATGTTTGACAAGAAGCGGGCGGTAGCACGCGCAGCGTTGCTTCACGTTGCATCGGAGCGGCTCGGCGGAACCGTATCCGAAAATGCACTGATGCTATGCATTGCCGGACGACCGGAATGGAAAAACAAGGGGATTGACGTGTTTCTGCGTGCTATGCAGCGTTTGGGCGAAAAAATGTACCATATAGTGCCTGCAAGCCGTGAGGTGGTGGCTTTCGTGATGATACCTTATATCGACCGCCCCGTTGCCCGTATCGGCAAAGTGAGCGTAGTCTTTGTTCCGTATTATTTGGACGGACACGATCCGATGTTTGGCGGGCAACCCAATGCCACTGGCGGAAAAGGGTTTACCTATTACGACCTGCTTATCGGTATGGATGCCACAGTCTTTCCCTCCTATTACGAGCCGTGGGGTTACACTCCGTTGGAAAGCGTGGCGTTCCATGTGCCTACCATCACCACCTCCCTCGCTGGCTTCGGCGTATGGGCAAAGCAGTTGGAAATGCACAATGCACAATGCACAATGCACAATGGATTGGAGTGCGGTGTTGAGGTGATCAACCGTACGGATAGCAACTACTATGAGGTAGTAGAGCAGATTGCTGACAGTCTGATACACTTTTTGCAACTATCACCGGAACAAGTGGCAGAAGCACGTAAAGCGGCTGCGGCTGTCGCACACAAGGCAGAATGGCATTTTTTCTTCAAGTACTACCGCCAAGCATACGCCATTGCTCTCAAAAAAGCCGCAAAACGGCAAACAGACAATTTAGTAAAGAAACAGATGATTTAGCCGGGTAAGGCAGAAAGAATATCCCTGTACTCAAAACCCCGTTGCAAAAGGAAACGTATCTGCTGTTCGCGCGATGCGTTTCTTTTTTGTGCCAACACCTTGCGCAATATACGATTATACTCGGTTTCATCGATATTTTCAAGAGCCGATGCGATACATTCCTTGGGCAATTCGTGTGCCTGCAGCATCATACATATCTTCACCTTGCCCCAATGCTGATAGAGCAGTTTATCGTGTACATACGCACGGCAATAACGCTCATCGTTCAGGTAGTTGTCCGCATAGAGGGCATCAATAACCGTTTCTGCCACACCGGTATCTCCTCCCCAGTCGGCAATCTTCTTCCGTACTTCATCGGCACAATGCTCCGCACGGGCGCAATACGCCTCGGCTTTCAGGCGCAATTCTTCCGTTGAATACGATGGTTTATTGTCTTTTCCCCGAAACGATACGCGGCTTGCCATAGATGTCATAGATTAGGTGAATATCCGTATAGCCCAACGAGCGGAGCAACTCTGTTGTCTCTTGAGCATACATTTCGTTTATTTCAAAGAACAGAAGCGGTGCTTTTCGCAACGATGCAATACGGCGGTAGAATAGCAACGGGTCATTGTCTGGTACAAAGAGTGCCAAGGCAGGTTCGTAATCCAGCACATTGCGTTCCATATCCTTTTTCTCCTGTTCGCAGATATAAGGCGGATTGCTCACGATAATATCAAAATCACCGATTTCATCGGATAAAATATCCTTTCTGCCAAATTGCACCTCCGTCCGGTTTCGCTCTGCATTATGCTTTGCCACGGACAGAGTTTCCCCGCTAATATCTATCCCATGCACCTCCCAATGCGGACGTGCCTTTTTGAGTGCAATAGCGATACAACCGCTGCCCGTACCTATATCCAGTACCCGCAAAGGCATATCAGCCCTATCCTGCGTACTACGCAGCAGATACACTACTACTTCCGCTGTCTCGGGGCGTGGAATGAGAGTGGCAGGATTCACCTGCAGATCCAATCCATTCCAAAGTGTATGACCGAAAACATATTGTATCGGTTCTTTCCTGCGCAAGCGGGACAAAATAATTTCGAGGTTTGGAATTATTTTCGTATCTTTGCAGCCACAAAGCAGTTGTGAACGAGACATACCGGTTGTTTCTTCCATTATCCACCATGCCATATCACGGCACTCCTGCTCAGGATAGATGTCTGACAATCGGGAAACAATATATCGGATAGCATCATTCATACTGCAAAATTACACAAAAAAGATGGATTACACAAACTACATAGCCCGTTGTATCGAGTTAGCCCGTTTAGGCGAATACTATGTAGCCCCCAATCCGATGGTGGGTGCGGTATTGGTGCGCAACAGCGATGAGCGTATTATAGGCGAGGGGTGGCATCGGCAATTCGGGCAAGCCCATGCAGAGGTTAACTGCTTTGCAGACGCAGAACGCAGACAGCAGGATATTGATTACAAGGACTGTACGCTGTTTGTCAGTTTAGAGCCATGCAGCCACTACGGAAAGACCCCTCCTTGCGCCAAACTGGTTATCGAGAAGGGCGTCGGACGTGTTGTGGTAGGTATGCAGGACCCTAACCCGCAAGTGTCTGGACGCGGCATAGAGATGTTACGCCAAGCAGGCATAGAGGTGGTGGCAGGTGTTTTGGAGAAAGAGTGCCGCTCGCTTAACAAACGTTTTCTCTGTTTGCAGGAGAAACACCGCCCGTATGTAACACTCAAATGGGCGCAAACTGCCGATGGATACGTAGATATTTGCAGGTCAAGCAAAGCCGATGGCGGTGCATTGGTTATCTCCACTCCGTTGACCAAACAATTGGTACATAAAATGCGGGCGGAGAATATGGCGATTATGGTAGGTACCCGCACCGTACTATTGGACGACCCGCGCCTGCTGACCACCCGCTGGAGCGGCAGAAATCCGATACGCATTACCTTGGACAGACACCATATATTACCTGCCGAAAGCCGTATTTTCAGCGATGAAAGCGAGACTATCGTATATCGGGAGCAAACGGATTGGGCGTATATATTACAGGATTTGGCGGCAAGAGGCATACACTCCGTATTGGTAGAAGGGGGACCGGCATTGCTACACTCGATATTGGATAGCGGGGTGTATGACGAGATACACATAGAAGTATCCCCCAATCGCATCGGCAGCGGTGTAAAAGCCCCGATCGTGGTATTGCCCGCGACGTGCGAAATGATAGACGGACATACGCTATACACGATATGGCACTATGATGAGAAGGAGAGCAAAAATGAGAAAATGTAATTTATGGATTGTACCTGCAATAGGCATTGTCCTGTCGGGGTGCAGTGCGTTTCACAGGAAACACCAATTAGGAACAGCCGTTGAGTTGAACGGACATTCGTTGTATTGGGAGACACTAGATTCGCTTACGGCAGGTTTGTCAACCGAAGACAGCGCAGAGGTGGCGAGCCAATATATCCGCCAATGGGCAACGGATATACTGGAATATGACAAAGCCAAAGATATGGCAAGCGGTGAGATTGAGGCTTTGGTGGAGGACTATCGTCGTTCGCTGTATGTACACGCCTACGAGACACGGTTGGTGGAACACCGTATGCCCACGAGTGTACCCGACACCATCGTAAAAGAAATCTATCAGGAACATATCGATCAGTTTGTACTCAAAGAGAGTATATTAAAGGGGCTTCTGTTAGTGGTACCGCAGAATGCGCCTCACCTGAAACGCCTGCGCCAATGGCTTGAGCAACCGGACGAGAACATAGAAGATATAGAAAAATATGCCTACCGCTACGCCACAGGATATGAGTTGTTTACCGACCGCTGGGAGACAGCACAGCAGATATTGATTACCCTGCCTTTCGCCAAAGACGAACTGAATACGTTTCTCAGGCAAACCAAGCGGATAGAAGTGAGCGATTCTACGTCATTGTATATTTTGCAAGTAACGGAGAAACATCTGGCAGGCGAACCGATGCCGATAGATTATGCCCGTCCGGAGATAGAAAAGACGGTACTGAGCAGGCGGCAGGTGGAGTTTCTGCAGAACGAGCGCAAACGTCTGTATGATGATGCAGTGCTGTTTAAGAAAATACAATTTTATGGAAAAGATTGAGGCAGTCCCCTCAATCTTTTTTCTTTTGCAGTGTTTCCACATAAAGTATATCATTCTCCACTCTGAACGATACCGACCATCCGGCATAATCAAGATGATAAATCCGCTCAGGGTCGTGCTGGTAGGCAGGACGCGGGTCTTGTGCGAGTATCTCCTGCAGTGCCTGCCACGGGCAGCCTTGTTGTTCGGCGGCACAGAGCATCTCGGGTTTTATCTCCGGTTGCAGACGGTAGTTGCGTGCCGCTTCGCCAAAGCCGTTACGGGCATCCGGGTGGGAATCGGAATAAGAAAGATAAGGTTTGATGTCGTAAACGGGGGTGCCGTCTAACAGATCCGCCCCGCTGACTACCAGTACTCTCCCGTATTGTGCGGTATCTTCTATGCGCAAAAGACGCACACTGCTCAGCCCCAACGCATTTGGTCGGAAAGGCGAGCGTGTGGCAAAGACTCCCATACGGGAGTTTCCCCCCAAGCGCGGCGGACGCACGGTAGGCGACCAGACGGGCGTACCGCCCTTTTCCGTTGCGCATTGTGCATTATGCATTACGCATTGGCTAAAGCCCCATATCAGCCACAGGTGCGAATAGCCCTCTATGCCACGCAAGGCTTCCCGCACGCGATAGGCAGGTTCAAAAACGATACGGGTCTCAATGCACGATTCTTCGCGGGACTGGCGCGGGATACCGAATTTGTCTGTAAAGCCATTGCGGGCAATGGCAACAGGTGTGATGTTCATAATATACCTATTTATCTTGTTATTTATAGCACATCCACAGGGGAATAACCCGTTAATAACCCG
>DGIN01000061.1:33903-35549 GCA_002387325.1 Bacteroidales bacterium UBA4621
ACCCGTTAATAACCCGTTAATAACCCGTTGTTGCTATACGGAAGTAAGCAGGAAGTTCTTTGGTGGTTGGCAGGGCGGCACGGTCGCTAAACCATTGGTCAAGATCCAATTGCGGGTCACCGAGACGGTCGCGTATTTTCTGACGACGGTTTCAGATGGTGCGGTCGGTGATACCGAGCAGGAAAGCGATGTCGTTGTTGCAGAAGCCCAATACGCCAAGGACAATCACCTGTTCATCTTGGGTGGTAAGCGTCGGATGATCGGTTTTCAGATGCTCCAGCAGCCCGCCATACAGCGTATTGAACTCCTGCCGCAACTCCTGCCAGTTTTCTTCTTTGGTAAAAACTATTTGCTCAAGATAGTCTCTTACTTCCCGAGGCAGTTTAGCGGAAATATCCTCTGTGTGAAGATGTTTTGCCATATTCATACGCTGATAGAGTTGCTGCCGAAGCGCGTTTCGTTTTTCGGTCAATTCGGTGTTCAATATGCGGTTATCCGCTTGTAAAGCCTGCTCTTTCCGGCGATGAAGCATACGCTTGCGCTGATAAACCAACAGGACAATCATCAGGATAATGATAAAGCCGGAAGCCCCTGCACCGATGGTTATCCACAAGCGCCGGCGGGTGATAGTCAGACGGAGTGTTTTTTGCTGCTCTTTCTCGAGGCCGTATTGGCGGGAAATGAGATAGGTACGGACTTTGTTACTGCGGTTGATTTGCCCACGCAAATCATCATACGTTTGCAGTATCTCTATCAAGGCTTGCTGCGGGTAGCCCTGCAAATACAACAGTTTACTATGCAGATAGTGATATTGTGCTACGCTCCAATCTGCTGTGGCTGTATCTGTGGCAAATTGTTGCAAATAATGCCCGGCAAGTGGTACATTTCCCCTGTCTATATAATACTCGGCAATAAAGTCCGCATAGCGTGCATATCCTAATGTATCGGACAAATAATGCGATATACCCAGCACCTTGCTTGAGTCGAAAGGCTGTGCATGTCTTTCCTTTGACAGGACGGCTAACAAACAGGAGAGCGTATCTTGCGCCAACCGTGCATAATGTATGGTTTTGTTTATATTTGCTTCATCCATAGATGTTTTTTGTCGCCGATGCGTTGAAAATAATCTACGATAACTGGCATAATCGTATCGGGTGAGACGGGCTTCCAGAGTTTGAGCGAGGCATATTCGCGCAACATATACCAGTGCATTTTGTCATTTTCCGGTAACAAATCGGGTTCGAAGGAAGTCAAAATTGCCAACGTACTATCCGGTTGGGTCTCAATCAGGCTGTCTGCATATAAAATTTGTGTACAACTTATTTTGGGCTGTTTATTGCAGCCGCCTGATATACTGACTATTACAAAAATACCGAGTAATAAAATTGTATCAAAACAGGGCAGGTAAGTATTTTTCTGAAACACAAAATACATACATTGAAAATCAACGAGTTACAAATTAAAAATCAAGCATTTTTCAAAGGGCGGGTAAGTATTAAATTTGTAGATTTTACCTGTTTCCACTACTTTTGCAACGTCAAATGCTTCGCAAAGGTATATGTTTTCCTGCATATAACAAAATAAAAATACAAGCATAAAACGAAATTTCATTCTATTTGTCTTTAGGTACTGTCCAATAGCAAATG
>DGIN01000017.1:0-4843 GCA_002387325.1 Bacteroidales bacterium UBA4621
GAGAACCTGACTATTATCTCCTCTGATGCTACGGGTGCGCTGACTATCACCTACGAGGCGAATAACTACTATGCTACCGACGGCTGGGAGATAGAGGTTACTTGCCACGAGTTGCAACCGCTTGCGCTTGACTCAGTCAAAGTGCAGGACGTCTCAGCCGCTACGGTGAACCGTGGTAGTGCCGATGTACAGATACTCCGTGCTGCCGTATATGTATCAGGCGACCGCGGCAAACTGTCTGTGGAGAACTTCAACGCAGAGACCACACTCGCAGCAGGGACGCTCAAAGTGTACGGCACAGGTACATCGGATGTATTCGGTACTACCCGCCTTGTGGCAACGGCAGATACTATCACCGCCCGCGGCACATACTACTATTGGATTACATTGGACGTGCCTGCTGCTACCGAAGAGGGTACTGCTGTAACCGCCACTCTCAAGAGCGTGGACGTAAACAAGACTACCATTCAGCCGAAGAACCAAGTAACGGCTTCCTTTGAGGTTATCGGCGGTATGCACGGCACCTATCTTGTCGGTGCAAGCAATGCGGCGAAGTACAAGACCATTCAATCGGCTATCGACGCTTTGCAGAACGGTATAGAGAGTGCAGTAACGTTCCTGATCGAACCGGGTACCTATACCGAGTACCTTACTATCCCCGAGATAGACGGCGTATCGGCGGACAATACCATTACTTTCCGTTCGCAGACGGGCAACTATGAAGATGTGATTGTCAAGTACGACACCTATTCGCCGCAGTCGAGTTTTGCGGGAGATGAGACACAAGGTATTGTCAATGTGAATGGTGCGGACTATATCACGCTGAGCAACCTGACACTGACTACCGCCAACGAGAGTTACCATACAGTGGTGCTGGTTCGCAACAAGTCGGAACACGTTACAATAGACAGTTGCTATATCTATCGTGCGGAGAACATCGCTTCCACCAATGTGCGTCTGGTATATGCCAATGCCAAAGACGGAACAATGCTGAATAATTACTTCACTTTGAGCAACTCAACACTGAAGGGTGGTTATGCGGGTGTGAACGTGTCGGGTAACTGGGCGACCAAACAGACGGGTGCGAAGATTATCGGCAACACGTTTGAAGGACAGGGGGCGCAAGCCATTATCATATCCTTAGGCGAGAGCAATGCGGTAGTGGACGGCAACATCGTCCGCAAGACGGTAGAGAGCAGCAAGAGTGTGTGGTGTATCGACCTGCGTCTGTCCGAGGGGGCACAGATAAGCAATAACTATGTGTCTGTTGCTCTGGAATCCACCGCCTGCCACGGTTTCTATATCCGAGACATCAACGCTACGGAAGACGCACCGGCACATATATACAATAATGTGGTGGATATGACCAATACGGCTTCCTACAACTCGTATGCGGTTTATTTCAACAAGAGCAGCAATAACATCCTCTTTGCCAACAACACCGTGCGTACATCAGGTGCCAACGCATATCCGCTGTATATCCAGAGGTCGAATACCAATCTGCAGGTTGTGAACAACCTGTTCTATAGCAAAGACCTGCCTGCCGTGTCGGTAAGCGATGCAAGTTATATAAGCCGTTGTGAGCATAACCTGCTCTATTCGGAGAGTGGCAAGTTGGGTGAAATAGATGCAACGGAGTACAATGACATTGCTGCTTGGCGTACAGCAATCGGTAGTACTACCGACATCAGCGAGGCGGTAACATTCGAGTCAGAGGATGTGCTTCGCCCCGTGAACAAGGGCAACCTTGTGAGCGGTGAGGCATTGGACTTTGTTACTACCGACATCACGGGTCGCATGCGTGCGGCTGTGCCGACGATTGGTGCATACGAGTGGTATGATAAGACGAGTACCGGTTGTCAAACCGCCGAGGAAAGCAATATCCGTGTATTCCCCACTATCACCTGTGATATGCTTTGTGTGAGCGGTGCTGCGAATGCCGAGGTGCGTATTATGAACCCGCAAGGACAACTGATATACCGCACTATGCTTATCGCAGATGTAGAGACACTCAATGTAAACGCTCTGCCGCAAGGCACTTATCTGCTCAATGTAAACGGAAATGTGTTCCGCTTTATCAAGCAATAGCAATGTATAGTGAGTCAAGGTCGGTATGCGGTTTGCTGCCATGAGCCGAATACCCGACCTTGACCTAAACAAAAGAGGCTGCCTATGTGAATAGGCAGCCTCTTTTTATTTTCCTTATTGTTATAGATTTATTTCAGCAGGAATTTATGCCCGTTTTGTATGACAATGCCACGGTATGCGGCGTCCACGGGCATACCGAGGATGTTGTACATCGGTGCGTTGAGGTCGAGTTTTACGGGCGTGTATTCCGTTTCGTCAAGGTCAAGGGCGGTATAGATACAATCGGGCAGCAGTTTCTCTGCGCCTGCCGACCATACATAGCATACGTCTTCGTCCGTCCACAGGTCGGAGGTCTGTTCTTTTCCGCTGCCACCGTTGAAGATAAAGTTCACTTCTTTTATGGTGGCATCGAACTGATAGAAATAGAACCCATTGGCGTTCTGCAGTGTCAGTTCCGTCCCCGGCCATTTGCCAAGAATAGTCGTAGTGCTTCCTGTCCACGCATAGAGATACACTTTCGCCCACGAAGCGGGTTTGTAGAAAGATACGATAATCGGTGTTGTTTGCGGCTCTTTGCGGGTATAGGTGTAGGTCTGTACAGCGGTCTCGGTGCTTGCTGTGCGGGCATACGCCATCAGGGTGGTGGTGTTGTTGATCGTGAACGACACCTCGCTTCCGCCCGCAATACGGGTGGTGGAGGTTTTCGGGTCGGTACCGTCGATGGTATAGTATATCTCTGCCGTCTCGGTGCCGCCGATGGTCTTCATTTCTATTTGGAGCGTCTCTGTTTTGAAGGTGGTGCTACCGGGGGTAACGACCAACTTGGGTGCTACCGCCTGCGTGGTCCGTATCCACATTGCATACCCCGTGCCCGCTGCGGCTTTGGTGTAGCCTGCTTGTGAAGCCGATACACGGTTGCCGAGTTCGAGAATGAGGGTGCCGTTCTTGCCCGTAACCGTCGCGCGGTAGCCGCTTGCGTCGCCCTCGTCGGATACACTGCTCTCCGAGTGCACACCTGCTGTCTTGCGTGCCAGCACCATAGGCGCAATGGCATCTTTGTACTCTTTCCAGTGCGGGTAGAACACACACGGCACACCGGGCATCGAGAGGATAAACGCATTGGCTTGCAGCACTTTTGTTTTCATTGCCGTGGTCATAGAGTTGCCCTTGCCGCCGAACTCGTTGTTGTCGCGCTGGTAGGTGTCATGGCTGTCTACGAAGGTAACGGCGTACTTGCCTTTGCCGAGTCCGAGTAAGCCGGGGGCTTTGCAGCCCGAGTAGTTGCCTGCGGCAAGCGAGTTGTTGAAGGCATCGTATTTGGTACCGAAGTCAAAAGTGAGCGTATTGCAGCCGGCGTCCTGTATGCGGCTCCAGAGGGTGTTTTTGTTGCCGTCCCAGTATTCCATTACCGAGAAATAAGCGCCTGCTGCTTTGTTGTACTCGTTGATATGCGAGTTGTGGAAACCCTTGCAATAGTCGTACCGCCAGCCGTCGTAGTGCATCTCGTTTTTCATCCATTGGAGGTAGGCGCAGAACATCTTGCGCACTTCGGCGTTTTGGTGATCCCAGTCGCGTGCGGCGGCATAGTTCGCCTCGCTGCCGTAGCCGTCATCGGCGGCACCCGTGGCTTTGCCCTTGCACGTACCCGCCGAAGCATCGCTGTTCATCTCGTCGGTCTTGCATATCCACGATGCATCGGGGCTGAATGAGCCGAATTTGCCAAAATCCTCCTGATAAAAATCGCACCAACTCGATTTGTTGTCGGTGTGGTTGATGACGATGTCGGCTATCACTTTTGTGCCTCCTGCGTGCAGGTTAGCGATCAGTGTCTCGAGGTCCGCACGGCTGCCCCACGCCGAGTTCTGGTTGCAGTACTGCGCAGGGTGGTAGCCTACGCCCGATGCTTTAGCCGAGGGTGGCAGCCATACAAGGTCGAAATAGGCGGCTGTCTCGCCCGCTTCAGCCGACAGGTTCTGCCAGCGGGTGCAGCCGTGTTTGAGTCCGCTTGTTTTGTAGGAGTCCCAGTAGAAAGCCTGCAGCATTACGTCCGTGCATTGCGATGGTACGGAGGTGGAGTAGGTAACCGGTCTTTCGGGGTCAGGGTCAGGTGTGTCTGGATTATCTGGATTGTCTGTGTTCCCGGGTGTGCTGCCGCAGTCTTTGCCCTCTTCGATATACCACATATCGTTCCCGTATTGTATCTTTATATAGATGTCATACGTGCCTGCGGTGTTGCAGGTCAGCCCTGTGGGGGAAGCGGTGAATTGGGCACACGCCCCGTACGGGTCAAGGGCGGCAATCGCCCATGCATAAGAATTCCCTTGGTCGTAGCAGGTGAGCACATCTCCCGCTTGGAGGGCTATGCAGGCGGTTTTGTACTGGGTGCGCCCCTGCATATCCGCCTCGTCCATGGCAACGGCGGCATAGTCTTTGGTGCCGTTCACACGCACAAAGTACGGTTCTGCCCACACCGATATACACAATGCAAGCGCAAAAAAGAACAGGTAAACTTTCTTCATCGGAAAAATAGATTTAAGGTTGATACGTACTGATTCAAAAACGCCGCAAAGATAGTATATTTCCCTGACATCTGCAAATAATCAGGGCAATCATATCCAAACACAGTTTATACCGTTTATACGATATTTTTATGCAGTTTATGCAACATTCAAAGTGCATAAAGTGCATAAAAAGCAGGCTTATCGTATCGAAAAAAGCCTTTTCTTTCTACGTCCTTTCTACGTCCTTTCTACGT
>DGIN01000017.1:4899-9564 GCA_002387325.1 Bacteroidales bacterium UBA4621
GGTATATGGAGGTACCGAGATTGTATAAACTGCATATTTTTTTGGGGTTGGTGGATATAGATTCTGTGGTATGTGGCAATAGATATTTTATTTCAGGCAAAGCGCATCAAAAGAGTAACAGCACAAGCAGGAAACAGCACGAAATGGCATCGAAAAGAGAAAATAGGGTATATCTGTAGTTCGGCGAAGACGATAACGATGCGGGACGATAAGGCGTTCTGCTCAAGCCATATGCTTTCGCTTCATGTCTCCATAAACGAAGCATAGTCATACGGTTTGTGGCAAACCGGACGCGGACGAGGGTGTCCGCGTCCGCGGAATGGCGTCCGCTGTGATGTCATTTGTGGCAAGAACTCTAATAATAGTTTCTATAATGTGTAAATGTGTTAATGTTTGCTGCGGTTGCCCTGTGCTTATTTCCTTTGCAGTTGTGTATGTCAGAAAAAACTTGTAACTTTGCAGGCTGTATGGAGTATCTGTCATAAAAGCAACCGAGACAGCAATAAATACAAACAATACAATAAAATCATTTCAAAAAAATCTTATGTGGTTAAAAGATTCATCTATCGGCCGTAAGTTCGTTATGAGCATTACCGGCCTTGCTCTGGTTTTCTTTCTCCTCTTCCACGGCTGCATGAATGTGGCGCTGGTCTTCTCGGAGGAAGCGTACAACTGGATTTGCTCCGTGTTGGGAGCCAATTGGTATGCGATTGTGGGTACACTCGGGCTGGCTCTGCTCATTCTGCTCCACTTTGTGTATGCCATCTGCCTTACCATTCAGAACCGTCACGCACGCGGGAACGACCGCTATGCCGTTACGGCAAAGAAAGAGGGTGTGGACTGGGAGTCGGAGAACATGCTCGTTCTCGGTTTTTGCGTACTGGGCTTCCTCGTGTTGCACCTTTACAACTTCTGGTTCAAGATGCAGTTTGCCGAACTGACAGGCATTGAGACGGGTGCTTTCGATCCGCACGACGGAGCGGCTTATGTCAAGGCACTCTTCACCACACCCGTCTGGGGGCAGGTTTACTGCGTACTCTACATCATTTGGCTTGCTGCTCTGTGGCTCCACTTGAACCATGGTGTTTGGTCGGCATTGCACACATTAGGTTGGAACAACCTCACATGGATGAAGCGTATCCGCGTCATCGGTACCGTAGTGGCAACACTCGTTATCCTGCCTTTCGCCATCGTGGTGTTCTACTACCTCGGCGTCGGTATCGGTATGCTCTGCGCATAAGTATTCACTTGTAAATTAAGACATTAGATATGACAACAAAACAAGCAACAGGAGTCATCACGCCTGAGATGGCGAAGATTCCCGCAGGTCCGTTGGAGAAGAAATGGACTAACTACAAAGACCATCAGAAACTGGTCAACCCTGCCAACAAACGCAAGATCGACATCATCGTGGTCGGTACGGGTTTGGCAGGTGCATCGGCTGCCGCTTCGCTGGCAGAGATGGGCTTTAACGTACTGAACTTCTGTATTCAGGACTCGCCCCGCCGTGCGCACTCGATTGCAGCACAGGGCGGTATCAACGCCGCTAAGAACTATCAGAACGACGGTGACTCAATCTACCGCCTCTACTATGATACCATCAAGGGAGGCGACTATCGTGCCCGCGAGGCAAACGTGTACCGTCTGGCAGAGGTGAGCAACAACATCATTGACCAATGCGTGGCACAAGGCGTTCCTTTCGCACGCGAATACGGTGGATTGCTCGACAACCGCTCCTTCGGCGGCGCACAGGTAAGCCGTACTTTCTACGCCAAGGGTCAGACCGGACAACAGTTGCTGCTCGGCGCATACTCGGCACTGAGCCGCCAGATCGGCAAAGGCAAAGTGAAGATGTACAACCGCCACGAGATGCTCGACATCGTGATGATCAAGGACGAGAATGGCGAGGAGCGCGCACGCGGTATCATCGCACGCAACCTCATCACGGGTCGTATCGAGCGTTTCTTTGCACACGCAGTAGTCATCGCTTCGGGCGGATACGGCAACACGTTCTTTCTCTCGACCAACGCTATGGCTTCCAACGGTTCGGCTGCTATGCAGATGTACCGCCACGGTGCCTATTTCGCCAACCCCTGCTACGCACAGATTCACCCGACCTGTATTCCGAAGCACGGTGATTTCCAGTCGAAACTGACGCTGATGTCGGAGTCGCTCCGTAACGACGGACGTATCTGGGTACCGAAGAAATTGGAGGACGCAAAGAAACTGCAGGCGGGCGAAATCAAGGGACGCGATATTCCCGAAGAAGACCGCGACTACTACTTGGAGCGTCGCTACCCCGCTTTCGGTAACCTCGTGCCGCGCGACGTGGCTTCGCGTGCCGCCAAAGAGCGTTGCGACAAGGGCTATGGCGTAAACAACACAGGTCTGGCAGTGTTCCTCGATTTCTCGGACGCTATCCAGCGTCTCGGCAAGGACGTGGTGGCACAGAAATACGGCAACCTCTTCCAGATGTACGAGAAGATCGTGGACGAGAACCCGTATGAGAACCCGATGATGATATTCCCCGCTATCCACTATACGATGGGTGGTATCTGGGTGGACTACGAACTGCAGACCAGCGTCAAGGGCTTGTTCTGCTTGGGCGAGGCGAACTTCTCCGACCACGGTGCAAACCGTCTCGGTGCATCGGCACTGATGCAAGGCTTGGCTGACGGTTACTTCGTACTGCCCTATACCATTCAGAACTACCTGAGCGACCAGATCGGCGTACCCCGTATGTCCACCGACCTGCCCGAGTTCGCCGAAGCAGAGAAGAAAGTGCAGGACAAGATCGACCACCTGATGGCTATACAGGGCAAACGCTCGGTGGATTCGATTCACAAAGAGTTGGGTCTTGTGATGTGGGATTTCGTCGGTATGGCACGTACCGCAGAGGGTTTGAAGACGGCTATTGAGAAAATCAATGCCATCAAGAAAGAGTTCTGGAGCAACGTCTATATCCCCGGCGAGGCAGGTGTACTCAACAACGAGTTGGAGAAAGCACTCCGCCTGGCAGACTTCATCGAGATTGGCAAACTGATGGCACTCGATGCCCTCAACCGCAATGAGTCGTGCGGCGGACACTTCCGCGAGGAGTATCAGACGCCCGAGGGCGAGGCACTCCGTCAGGACGACAAGTACTCGTACGTAGCCTGCTGGAAATACACCGGCGAGGACACCGAACCCGAACTCATCAAGGAACCCCTCGACTACGAGTTCACGGAGAGAAAGACGAGAAATTATAAAAGTTAGTTGAGAGGTTGAGGAGTTTATAAGTTTATACGTGGTTCAAATAGGTAATAGGTTGAAATAGTTTATGGATTACTTAGGTTACAGAAAGTTGGACGCATACAACAAGGCGCAAGAGGTGGTTAAAAACGTTTACGTCTTGTTGAAGAAGTTCCCAAAAGAGGAGCAGTTTGCACTATGCAGCCAACTCCGTCGTGCCGCAGTATCCATCACCTCCAATATCGCAGAAGGAGTAACACGATACTCCTACCGAGATAAGGTGCATTTCTTGGAAGTTGCCTATGGCTCGCTTATGGAAGTAATGAGCCAATTGGAAGTCGCATATAGTTTAGGCTATATTACGCAATCGGATTTGCAGAACATAGAATTGCTTGTTGTGCAAATTGCCAGATTGCTCACAAGTCTGCAATATAGTTATATGCCTAAGAACCAAGAAGGTGAACCTATTAAACCTTATGCCAACAAGAAATAAACGTTAAACGTATAAACAAACTTAACTTATTCAACCACGCATAAACGCATAAACTAATAAACGCATAAACAAAAATGGATCAGTACATAGATATTAAGGTAAGAGTCTGGAGACAAGCAGGTCCGAAGGCTCAAGGTCATTTTGAGACGTATGACCTCAAGCACGTCTTCCAAGGTGCTTCGTTCTTGGAGATGATAGATATTTTGAACGAGCAACTCATCAGCGAACACAAAGACCCCATCGCCTTCGACCACGACTGCCGTGAGGGCATCTGCGGTATGTGTTCCATGTATGTGAACGGACACCCGCACGGACCCGACTCCGCTATTACAACCTGCCAGTTGCACATGCGCAAGTTCCACGACGGTGAGACCATCACCGTGGAACCGTGGCGCAGCCGCGCTTTCCCTGTCATCAAAGACTTGATGGTGGACCGTCAGGCGTATGACAAGATTATGCAAGCCGGCGGTTTCGTAAGCGTGAACACGGGCGGCGTGCCGGATGCGAATGCTATCGCTATCCCCAAGGCAGTGGCTGACGAGGCTATGGACGCTGCTTCGTGTATCGGTTGCGGTGCATGCGCCGCTGCCTGCAAGAACGGTTCGGCTATGCTCTTCGTGGCAGCCAAAGTTAGTCAGTTGGCTCTTCTGCCGCAAGGCAAGGTAGAGGCAAAGCAGCGTGCAAAGAACATGCTTGCCAAGATGGACGAACTCGGTTTCGGTAACTGCACCAACACGGGTGCCTGCGCTGCCGAGTGCCCGAAATCCGTTTCGCTGGCAAACATCGCCCGCCTCAACCGCGAGTTTATCTGCGCCAAGTTCAAAGACTAACAGGAGAAGATATGCATATCAGAAAGAGGTTGTCCGTATTTGCCGGACAACCTCTTTTTTGCTTATTCGTCTCTTTGCGTTTTCTCCCTATTTCGCACTCTTCCGTCTGTT
>DGIN01000078.1:0-3575 GCA_002387325.1 Bacteroidales bacterium UBA4621
GGCTTGGGTACATAAGCAGACTCTACCTCTTCTTCCTGTTTGTCCTGCACAGGGCGCACAGGGAAGCCGAAGTTGCGGCCGTAGTAGTCCCTGCCCGTTTTTGGATTGAAGCTGATGCTCCACGCGTTGTTCTGGTAGCCCGCGAAGAGCGACGAAGACCAGTAGCGGCCGTCGTTGCCGGCATAGTAGAGGCGCGTGTCGTAGCGATAGCCCGCAGCGGGGAGGAAGATAGAGTTGCTGTTGATCTTGCTTGTTACTTGGTAACCGTACACACCATTCTGCGTTGTCCAAGTCCATGTGCATTGTTCACGCAACTCTGTCCATTCGGCATCGGTAGGCATACGCCATACGCCGCCCCAGTTCACGTGAGCGGCATCGTCTTCCGGCTCCAAGGTCGTCTTGTCATCGGTGAAACCATTGTCGCCGTAACTTGCATCGTTGCAGTACTTGGTGAGTTTGTTTTCCGCACCATTGGCGTGCTTGTAGGTCGCCCACGAGTAGTCGGCTTTGGTTTCCGTCTCGCCCCAAGCGTAGTAGTTGCCGTAGCCTTCGGGTGTGGTGGTACCGACGTTGCATGACGCCCATCTGATGCCGCTCGGCAAACCGAGGTCAACGGCTTGTACGTCAGCGGGTGCTGTTTGTGCGCTTGCCTGTGTGCCTGCGCCTGTGAGAACAATGGCAGCGAGTGCCAAAGTGAGTAAAGATTTGTTCATACGTTTGATATTTATTTAGTTCGTTATTATTCTTCGCCGAGGCGTTGTTTGGCTTCGGCAAGGGATTTTTGGATTTGTGCCTGCAGGAGTTCGCGCGACGGCAGTTCGGTGAGGTACTGCGCCACCTGTATGCCCGCTTTGTCGAGTTGCAACAACTCTATCTGTTCGCTGCTGCCTTCGGTGCAAAGGAGCAAGCCCAACGGCGTCTCTTCGCCCTGCTCCATCTCGTGTGCCTCTAACCAACGCAGATACAACTCCATCTGCCCCTTGTATTGCGCCTTGAACTTGCCCAACTTGAGGTCGATGGCAATCAGCCGGTGCAGGCGGCGGTGGTAGAACAGCAGGTCGAGGTAGAAGTCCTCTCCGTCGATAATCATACGTTTCTGCCGCTCCACAAACGTGAAACCGTTGCCCAACTCCAACAAGAATTGCTCCAAGTGAACGATGAGATTGTCCTCCAATGACTTCTCGCTGTACATGCCCGTCAGCCCTGTGA
Organism: Bacteroidales bacterium UBA4621; assembly: GCA_002387325.1. Taxonomy (GTDB): domain Bacteria; phylum Bacteroidota; class Bacteroidia; order Bacteroidales; family Paludibacteraceae; genus Colicola. Next base: position 1,210 of record DGIN01000078.1, read on the forward strand.
ACGACAGGAAATACGGGCTTTTGAACACCAGTTCGGGCGTCATCACATCGTTGTCGCGGAGGTTCGCCAACTCCTGATGTATCAGTTCGTCGGGCTTACTACTGATGGCGGTGCGCTCATAGAGCATGCTGTCAATGCGGTCGCGAAGGGTGCGTACGCTCCATCGCTCGGCAGATGCCATAGTGAGGTAGAACTCCCGTTGCAGGTCGTCTTTAAGGGGCAGAATCTCAACGATATGAGACCACGTCAATTGTCGCGCCACCGGCGCGACAATCTTGATGTCGGGAAATTGCTGTGCGAATTGCATCATTCGGCGAATGTTTCGGGGCTCGAATCCTTGGTGTCCGAACTCCTCTTGCAATTGTGTCGACACTGTTGACACAATTTGTTTGCCATACTCAGCACGTTGATTATCAAGCACATCGCGGTTGATACGCTCGCCGATGTGCCAATACATCAGTGTCAGTTCGGAGTTCACTTGTGCGGCAACGCGTCCGCGTGCGTCCTGTATGATTTGCCGCAGGTCCTGCACAAGGTGCAGTGCCGGCGTTTGAAGAGGTGTTGTACTCATGTTGTAAGGTATATATATCGTCTAATCACCTACAAAGTTACTAATAATAAATCACTTGCACAAGTCTGCCGGCATTTTCCCAGTGTATGGTGAGTAAACGCCCGCATCTGTAAATCCATTAGGTTATTTTATACTATCGGTTCGTCATCTATGGTGCGACCTTTCGTTATAGGTTGCTTATCCCTTGCTGTGAGGTTGTGCCTGCAATAGCAAAGACTGCAAGAGCGATTGTGAGGATTTCTTTCTTCATATCTACTTTTTTTGTTTATGGGTTGATACGTTTATGCGTGATTGGATACGTTGAAAGGGTGACGGGTTTACAGGTCACGGACAAGACGGACTGCGTACCCGCTGCCGCGATTCCAATAGCCGTACGTTTTCGCTTCATTCGAGCTGAAGATGAATGTGCCCGCGTAGTCCGAGCCGTAAGGTGTAGCAAGCCAATAGCCGCTGTATAGCCCATCGTACGCATCCGCCCCATCCCCGTAGCGGTTACCCGAAGCAGGCAAGAAAACAGCACCTGCGGCTTCCAACTGCTGCCAGTCACTCAAGGTGAAAGTCTGGTAATCGGCATACGCCTGTACACTGCTTTCACTTGCGAGACCCGACTTGAATGTCACGCCCGCAGGGCAAGTCCAATTGTCAGGAAGGAGGATAAGACCATTCGCATACTCTGTGCCGTCCGCATTGAGGTTGATACGGGCTACACCAATGAGATTGTTGGCATTGGTACGATTAGAGAGAAGGTAACTCCATTCGTCCTTTGTCAAAGTACGCCATGTGTCAGGAGCGTCTTTGCCGATAGTATTCGTACCCCAATCCGCAAAGTCTCCACTATAATCGCTTTTGTCCGTTGAGGTGCTGATACCCCATTGGGCTGTGGCGGTACTGCCACTCCAACCGAACAGGTCTATCTTATCTGCAAGAACACCATTACTGATGTTGGCTTCGCCAATCATATCATACTGATGCTCCGTAAACGACCAAGTCTGTGTGGATTGTGTGTACTGCAGGTTGCCGCAAGAGAAATGGATTTGTTTGGTTTCGGACACCGAAAACACGCCCGAAAGGGCATAGTGGGGCAAGGAACAGAAGACTACACTGTCGGCCTTTTCCAGACAATAGACCATTGCACCGCCTTTATAGACTTTGAGCATTTGGGCGTTGAGGGAGAGTGCAGATAGCAATGCTACCAACAAAAGACTCCCCATACGGAGACTCCCCATAACCCCCTCAAAGAGGGGGGATACAGATTTGTTTTGTGTTGTGTTCATATTGTTAGAGATTAGAGGTTAGAGGTTAGAGATTAGAGGTTAGGGTTCTGCCGTGGATGTCGTAGCATACACCATCGCGGACGATGATGAGTTGCCCGCCGCGGATGTACTTGCCTACTTGGCGGACGGTTTGTGCGCTTTGTTCGGTTGGCTCAATGTCGGTTGAAGGACCGCTTTGGTACACGCCATAGGTGATGACGAGTTGTTTCTCGCCGAGGTCGAGGCGCAGTTGCTCCACACCGCGGATAGAGAGTACGGCTTCGGTGCCTTGGTACGTTACTTTGGGCATATCGGTCAGGCGATAGCAGGTGCTTGCGCCGTCCACCCAAGCGTATATGGCATCCGCCTCTTCGGCAGCCACTGTTGGCACTTGGAAAGAAAACACAGCCAGCAGGCTGAACAGGAATGTGATTGCTTTTTTCATATTGTTTATTGGTTGATAAGTTTGACAGTTTGCCGGTATGCCCCCTATATGCCTACGGTATGAACAGCATAATGAACCGTGTATCTACCGTATATCT
>DGIN01000078.1:3650-9984 GCA_002387325.1 Bacteroidales bacterium UBA4621
ACCGTGTATGTACCGTAGTTGTCGGCGTGAGGGCAGAGGACTTTTCAGGCATATATGCTATGTTGCAGCATTTTGCTATATGCCTGCTTTTACTTTTACAGGTTGCGGACAAGGCGGACTGCTTGCCCGCGGCTGGGATTGTCGTAGTAGTCCGTGTCTGCCCCGTTCGGGTAGAAGTAGAGTCCTCTCGCACCGCCCACGTCGTGAGGCGTAGCAGACCAATAGTACCCGTGGTTCTGTATGTTGCGCACACGTGACTTGGTGCGGTTGCCCGAAGCCGGAAGGAAAACTGCGCCTGCCGCCTCCAACTTCTGCCAATCGGCAATGGTGAAGGTCTGGTAATCGGCATAAGCCTGAACGCTATACTCGCTTGCAAAACCACTCTTAAAGGTTACACCCGCAGGGCAAGTCCAATCGTCAGGCAGCAAAACAAGACCATTCACATATTTGTTTTCGCCTAACTGAATACGTGCCACGCCATTGAGTTGGGCGGCATTGGCACGTTCATCGAGAAGGTAACTCCATTCATCATTCGTCAAAGTGTACCACGTCTTATCATCACCGATATTCGCGCCCCAATCCACAAAATCACCACTATAATCGCTGTAATCTGTGGATGTACCGATACCCCACTTGGCACTGCCTGTGCTGCCGCTCCAACCGAACAAGTCTATCTTATCGGCTAAAGCACTACCACTTACATTTGCCTCGCCAACCATATCATACTGCTGCTCAGCAAACGACCAAGTTTGTGTGCTTTGTGTGTACTGCAAGTTGCCTTTGGAGAAATGCACCTGCTTGGTGGCCGAGACAGAGAAAGCATCCTTCAGTAAGGCACGGAAGACAACGCTATCGGCATCATGGCAACTATACAGGATGTTACCCGCTTTATAGACTTCCACCACTTGGGCATTGAGAGAAAGAGTGGCGAACAATGCCACCAAAAGAAGACTCCCCCTACGGAGACTCCCCCTAACCCTCTCTTCGGAGAGGGGGAATGCAGATTGGTTTCGGGTCGTGTTCATGTTGTTGATGAGTTTATTGGGTTATTTATATGCGGTTGAAGTTCTGTGATGTGCGACCATGTCAATTGTGCCGTCGTCTGCGACACTTTACTTCACCTCGTCGCCCATGAGGGTATAGGTCTTGCCGCCACGCTCAATCAGCACTTGCCCGTTGCGGATGACCTTGCGGGCGGAGGTGGCGGGAGTGTCCGTAGCGAGGTCTGGAAGCCCCGTCTCCGCATCGGGTTCGCAAGAGCGGATAAGGCGGACTGCCATACCGATGTGCCACTCCATTTGCGCTTGCGGAGCAAGACTATATGGGTTTTCATCTCCCTCCAAGAACTCCAAGGCATACGATGAGATAATGGTATGGTCTGTCTGCGGAGTATCGCTGTCCGTCTGTGAGTCCTCACTTGTGGCGGGAACGGTCGTGGCAGAATGATACAGTCCTACGCTCTCCGCAACACTCACATCTGCCCCTGTGCGTACACCTGCCGCGGGCAGGAACACCGCACCCGCGGCTTCCATCAGATGCCATTGCTCCAAAGTGTACGGGTTGAGGTCAAAAGGACTATTGTCACCATTTTGGGTGTAGGTAAGTCCGTCTGCCGTTAGGGTCAGGCTATATCGTGCATCTGCAGTATTGGGCGTAAAGGTTACCCCTGCAGGCGTGTGCCATACATCGGGCAAGATGATGACACCGTTTATCGTGTCCACGCTACCCATACCGAACAGCCGTGCGGCATTGGGGCGGTGCAGGAAGATATACTCCCATTCGTCTTTGGTCGGCGTGCGCCATGTATTGGCGGTATCGGTGCCTATCACGTTGATGCCCCAGTCGCGGAACTCACCTTGGTATATGTTGTTATACAGCGACTTGGATGTTCCCCATGCACCATAGAATACATTATTGGCATCGCTGCTCCATCCGAACAAGTCCACTATGTCAGCAAGAACCTCTTCGCTGCTGCTGAGGCTCACATTGTCTGTGCCAAGGATGTAGTGCTGTGCGGGTGCGAATGTGAAAGTCTTTGTGGACTGTGTGTATTGCAGGTTCGCAGGCGCAAAGGCTGCATATTGGTTCTCTCCGATGGAGACGGCATGGGGCTGGTATGCTGATGCGGGTACTTCCGAGATGTCCTTCACCAATCGCACCGAGTGCCCATTGTTGCGCATTCCGCCGCCAGCGGCTGACAGATGAGAGCCCCACGCAGAGCCGCTGAAATTGATACCGCCGGCATTGTCGATGAGCAGGGGAGTGCCTGCCCAATAGTTGCCATACACATTCACCTCGTTCACACCCATATAGCGGTCGCCTGCCGCGGGCAGGAACACTGCACCTGCTGCCTCCATACGGTTCCACAGCGCGGGGGTATAGACGTTGTCCTGATAGTGGTTGTAGAGAGCCCTGTCACGATAGACACCGGCTTCAGTAATCATACCGTTGGTTGCCAATGACTTGAACGTAGGCATACCGGTGAAATCCCAATTGTCGGGCAGAATGATAAGCCCGTTAACGGTATCGCCGTCGAGCAATATACCACCCATGCCTGCCAGTTCCGCTGCGCGGTCGCGGTAGAAGAAGATGTGTATCCACTCGTCCTTGGTCAGCGTGCGCCATGTGCCGACGCTGTCGGTTCCGATGGCGTTGACAGACCAGTCCACAAAGTTGCCGCGGTAGTTGAGTTTCTCTATCGAAGCACTGATGCCGAAGGGCGAACCCTCGTTGGTGGTGCTCCAGCCGAACAAATCAATAGTATCGCCCAATGTGGTGATATCCACCATATTGGCTTCACCTATGATGTCGGTTTGCAGGTCGGCAAATTCCCATTGTTTGGCAGACTGTATGTAGCGCAGATTGCCACCGGAGAAGAGCACTTGCTTATGGGTTGAGACCGTGATAGGTTGCGGCTCGTAGGTGGACTCGATGACCTCCACATAGTCGCACACCAAGCGCACGGAACGCCCTTCCGCGATGTTCAGCGGCGATTGGGAATAGACATGACTCGGGTTGAACAGGATAGCCTCTGCCATATCGGTGTTGGTGTTCGGCTCAAAGATATTCACATACTTGGTGCTCGACCAGTAGTAGCCGCAATAGTTGGTTTCATACATGGTGAGTGACGACCGCATCCCTGCAGCGGGCAGGAAGACGGCACCTGCCTGCTCCAGTACCTCCCACTGCGCAGGAGTATAGACATTGTGGGTGTAGCCGTCCTCGGTCTTCGAGATATAGTTCTGCTCCGATGGCTGCAGTCCTTTCTCGGTACTCGGGGTGAAGGTGAGTCCGTCGGGCGTGGTCCAGTCGTCGGGCAGGATAATCAGCCCGTGCACGGTGTCCACAGTCGCGAGTGCGAACAGGGTGGCTGCATTCGGACGTTTGCACAACAGATAGTACCACTCCGCGCTGCTCAGCGTATGCCATGTACCGGCGGGAGCACCGCCTATGACATTGTTGCCCCAGTCCACGAAATCGCCGTCGTAATACTGTGAGAGACCGTTGAAATCCGCACCGTATTTGGGATCGGGGAAGACACCTTTGCCGCTCCAGCCGAAGAGGTCCATCGTGTCGTTCACTGCCACCTGACCGATAAAGTCGGTCTGTTTCTTGGCAAAGAACCATACCCTCGGGTAATCGCGGTAGCACTGCAGGTTGCCCTGCGAGAACCGCACTGCTTTGTCTGCGGACACGGAGAACTTGCCGTTCAGTGCGCCTTCCGGCACTTGGGCGTTGACGCTTGCGAGGACTGTGAGGAGTATCATCGCGGAGAGTAGAAGTTGTTTCATTGTCGTATGGATTGTTGTATGGATTGTCAGTATAGTATGGTCTATCGGCAGGATATAATGTTGAACATTTCGGCTGCAAAGATACTGCTTTTTTTGTGATTGCACAAGCCTGTTTTTATTCCGCTGATGGTTATGTCCATTCGATACCCAAAAACAATAGTAACTAACTGACAAAAAGGAGGTTGGCTTGCGACAACCAACCTCCTTGACTATGCTTATTCATCATCGTGATGATGATGTTCTGCGTCGGGCGAGAGGACGATGTTACGCGCCACGTACGACTGGTTGCCGGCAGCGTCGGTGCAATACACCATCAGGTGGTAGTCGCCCGCTTTGGCATTGGCGGGGATGACTACATCGTGCGAGTGGATGTGCTGGTTGCGCCCCGAAATCTCGTACGACTGCTTGAAATAGAACACCACACTGTCCTCGGCAGCACGTGCGGGAGCCTTATGCCCATGGTGGTCGAAGTTGTTGTGCACCTCCACCATATAACCTGCCAACGCTACATCGTCGGACAAGTCCATTTCGAGGTGCATACTCTCGCCGGTCCGCACTTCCTCGCCCTCTTCGGGTTCGGACAGCGAGATAACCGGTTTGGTGGTGTCGGCGTCTTGCTTTTCACAACCGATGAACACTAAGCACGTAAGTGCCAAAACTGAAACAAAAACATTTGTTTTCATAATGATAAATAATTAAAAAGTGAAACGAATAGTTGTTTGTATATCTATACCCGCCTCGGGGAGTTCTATCTTGCGATAGAAACTGAGGTGGTTGAGATATGCCTTGTTGAGTAAGTTGTTGCCTTGCAGGACGATGGACATCCTGCCTCTTGGAAGCGGTACGTCCACACTCGCCACGGCGTGCAGGAGCGTGTAGCCGGGTGTCGGGTCCTCGTTGTGGGCGATATGCCATTGCGGGGCTACCGTCTGGCACTCTATCTCAAGTCGCCACAGGCGGTCTTCCCAGCCGATACTGTTGCGCATGGAAGCCGGCGGGGAGAACGGCAAGGCGGTGTGGCTCTGTATGTTATAGGTATGCACATATTCGCCGAGCAGCGTATAGTAGAGCCGTGCCACGAGGCGCACTTTGGTACGCAGTTCGCCGCCGGCAAAGAGCGCGGGCGAGTCGGTGTAGCGGTATATCTGCCCCGCATCGGGCAGGTCTGACCATAGTCCTGTCGGGCGCAGATAGATATAATGGGTGTAGTAACTGACAAACGGCGATACGCTCACTTCCACACGCTCATGCGTATAGCGGTACGACACATCGGCTTGCCAGCCCTGTTCGCTCGGCAGACTGTTGTCCCCCCTCTCGTGGCGGAATGCACCGTGGTGTACGCCGTTGCTTGCCAGTTCGTTGACCGAGGGCATACGGAACGCCCTGCCTATATGTATCTGCAGTTGGTGGCGGAGCGTCTTGTACTCCGCACCGGCGGCAAGCGAGTAGTTGTGCAGGTGCCGCCGTATCTCCGGCACGGTCGAGTCGTGCGGCTGACTGTGTATATATCCGTAGTCATAGCGGAGTGCCGCGCTGAATGTCCAGCAGGGCAACGGCAGCCAGTTGACCAGGTAGTACGCCCCCGCTTCGGCACGCCGGTAAGCCGGTATCAGGAACGAATAGCCGCCGATGCTGTTGTGCTGGTACATAGTCGATACGCCTGCATAATGCTCCCACTCGGTGGAAGGCGTGAAGCGCATCTGCAGGTTAGCCGAAGCCGTATGCAGGTGCAGCATCAACTCCTTGTCGGGGTCAATGGCAGGCGGTTGCTGCCCGAGTACGTGCGTATGGAAGCGGCTCCATTCCTCGCGGTGGTTGAGTTGGTAGCCGAGGGTGAGGGTGGTCTGTGTGAAACCGTGCGTCCAACGGTTGCACGAAGTAACTTTCAGGTGGTTGACGCTGCTGAACGGCAAAGCGATGTCCCAACGGTTGCCCGCGCTGTCCAACTGCGCCGCATTGGGGATACCGTGCGCCCCGCTGAAGAAACCCGCTTTCTGGTAGGTGTCGCTCAGCGTCAGTTCGGTGCGGTAGCCGCCCCGCTGATACACCAGCAGGGCATTGCCGCTGCGCTCCAAACCTGCCGTGTTTTGCAACCGCCGCTTGCGGATAGGCAGACGCATACTGAGATAGGTGAAACTGTCGGCAGGCACACTGTAATCCGCCCAATGCCGCTCGCTGTAGCGCAGGCGGGCATACCAATGTCCGCGCTTCAGGTAGCACATAGCCGTGCCGCCCAAACCGATATTGACGGTCTGGCAACGCAGGGCAATCTCCGCCCCTATGGTATCGTTTCGGGGAATGGCGGGCGGGAGTATCTCTATCACTCCGCCCATGGCATCGCTGCCGTAGAGCACGGAAGCCGGACCTTTGACAATCCGCACGCCGTCCACATTGTTGGCATCTATCTCCAAACCATGATCAGCACCCCATTGCTGACCTTCTTGTTTGACGTTGTTCTCCGCCACGGCTATACGCTGGAAGCCCAAACCGCGTATCATCGGTTTGCTGAACCCCACACCGATGTCCATCGATTGTACACCGGG
>DGIN01000078.1:10116-11116 GCA_002387325.1 Bacteroidales bacterium UBA4621
TGTTCTGCCGATTGGGTAGCCAATACCGCATGCTCCGCTTTGCGGGAGGCGGTAACGCTGATTTCTTGGAACTCAACGCTCCTGATAGAGTCTGTGGTCTGTGCGTACAGCGGGACGAATGAACAAACAAGGAGCAAAAGCCCCGTAAAAAACATTTTGTTCATAGTCTCTGTCTGTAAATAATAGGATTGATACTACAATATCAACCTGCCACAGGCGGAGCGCGAAGAGAATAATAGTGGGAAAATGTATATATGGGCGAGACAGACTCTCCCGCCAAAAGAGTGGCAAACCATACCGGCACGGGCGACTGCACATAGTCCGCCGCTGCCGTGGACAGCGAGAAGGTAAAGTCGCATATCGGGCAATGATGCTCGTCTGCACAATCGGCAGTAAGAACCGATGTGGAAGAACACGGCTGTGCATCATCCAAAGCGGCAATGGAACAGCAGACGGACGTCATCTCTGCACACACGTCATGCCGGTGAAAATCTTTCACCAACAGCACTTGCGCATATACTGCCAGCAGCAATACCGCTACAAACCGTGTGTGCAATTGTTTCTGCATAGATAATTGTATGCTATCTCTTTGTCTAAAAACGCTGCAAATGTATAGCAATTTATTGGATTAAGCAAATTTTCTCTGCTTGTTTTTGTAATTTTAATACAAAATGTATAGAATTGTAATATGCACATATCAATCTGCAATACTCCAGTGTAATGTATGACGGCAGGTGCGTGCGAAGACCTTGTATAAGTGGTGTATGAACAAGGAGTGGTAGGGTAGTGGTAGGGCGATAGATGCGATGCCTGTGCGCTTCTATGCTACCATAGGTATTAAGGTACGTTTTGCTAACTATATATTGCAATTTTACGAAAATATACATGCATATTTGCACAGGTCGGATAATAGCAGTACTTTTGCGCAACGTTTGTTATATAACAGATATTGTATAACAGATGTTTTACTTATAACAAACAGATATACAAAGTATTAATT
>DGIN01000073.1:0-10985 GCA_002387325.1 Bacteroidales bacterium UBA4621
TTCAATCTCCCCGAAGACTTTCCGTTTGTAATAGACGAGCATTGGGACATCGGACACGGTTGGTCAGGCGACAAAATATGAAAGTACTATTCCTACAATCTACCACCATACAAACAATGCTGCCTACAGACAGCATAAAAAATTGCAATTTTACTCCACAGATGAATTAAGTTTTTCCAATAGTTGCCTAACTTTCATCAAATACCAATCTCTAATAACTTGATTATTAGAACAGAAATCTCTTTCTGTTTTATACTTGCCGTTCTCTATCAACTCTTTTAACAGAGGCTGCATCAATTCATATTCACCTATAGTGTCTGACAAATGCGCTAAGGTATGAGTTAATTGTGCGGGTAAGAGAGCCTTAAGGCGTTTGCGTATTTTTTGTTTTCTGTAAAAAGAAATAGGATGTTTAGTTTGAAAAAAGTTCACTCCCAGTGGCGTAAAAATGCGATTACATATAAAATTTGTGTAGAAACAACACTCTTTCAATCCCTCATAAGGCATTTTTCGAAATAACTCCAAAAACTCCCTATCCCAAAATGGCAAACATACGTCATAGCCAAAATACTCATAAATTCGAGCGGAATTGTTAATATTATGTGGCAGTCTATTTTGAAATATAAACGACTGATATACAGACCATGATGTATATCTTTCTTTTATGTGGCAGGAGATATAATTTTCAATCTGTCGTTTTATACGCCTCCCCTGATACTCACAATTATCATACATCATAGCAGAAGTCAGATAACGAATTGAATCAATCTCTGAAATACATCCTTTTTGCAAATGTGAACCAGCATTAAAATCAGCAGAGTGTCCAGGTATAAAAACAGCATTAGGTTGAAGCACACCTCTTTCTTGTAAAAAATGTATTGCGGGGAACTCAAACAACCATACAAAATTCCCGAGATTACCTATAAACAAACTATAGTCTATAAATTCCGTATTATCAGTAGATATTAACGAACAGGCTTCAGCAGTAGTTGTATCTATATAAAATATAGGATAGCGTAATTGTTTTGCCACTTTTTCCGCGATCTTTTTTTCCCAATTATCAGGGCGTCCAATAGTATAGCAAATTACATTTTTATAGTTCAACCTACGCAGCATACAAAGAATCAACCGAGAATCATTCCCGCCACTCAATGGAACTACAATCTGATTCCCATTAACAAACTGCAACACCCGCTCAAAAACCCTTTGTAATATAGACTCGAATATATCCATAGTTGGCATCTCTAATTCAGAGTATCGAACCAAATATCTATAAAAAGGTTTTTGCGTATTGTCAGAACAAAGATAGTGAGCAGGTTTGATCTGCGATATATTTTCAACCAATGTTTTCCCAGATGCAGGTGCCGCCATTGCCATATACTCTTCTATAGATTCAGAATCTTCAACATCACCTTTTTGTAACAATAAATACGGATTGTCAACTATAAACAACATATCTTGCTGCATACGATAATACAGAGGATATATACGCGAAGCATCTAACGCTGCATCTGACCAATCTTGAGCATTGCGCACCACTGCAAACAAACCATTACATTCCGAAATCCGTTGCTGCCATTCTCTTTCCGTGGGAACATCTAAATAATCTGCAAACTCTTTTCCTTGCAAACAAATTTCATTGCCTTGAGTAGCAACATAAGCATACCCCCTGACATAAACTTTGTCATTGCAATACCACTTATCTGATGTTAACTTAACATTCCACATCTGATATCAAATTACGTTCGTAATACTCAATTAAATGTGTATAAATTCCTAATCTTATGGAATTAAATAAAAATCCTACCATACAATAACCAACAATTGCATAGTAAAAATTACCCAGACATACACCCAGTATCAAAGCCGCCAACCGGAAAACAATGTACGCTAATTCGATATAAAAACTAATTTTCTGCTGTTGAAAAACATCTATCAGAAAAGATATTGTCGCCCCCCATATATTCATTGCCAGCCATGGCAGCATCACGCGGATGTAATGACCGGTAATCTCCCATTCCGAGCCGAGCAGCCACTGCGTAAGCCATGGCAAAACAAAGTAGAGAGCCACAAAACACGGGATAGTGATTCCCATAGCATAGAGACTGAAACGACGCAGGATCGGACGTATTGTTTCCCGACGATTCACTTTGACAGCAATATACTGATACAGAATCTGATACAGCGATTGTTCTATCATATTGATCGGTCGGAATGCCAAAGTAAGTGCCATCCCCCAGAAACCAAGATTTGCCAGTCCAAAAAAAGGTGTCAGCAACAGGGACGGCAGACTATTACTCAAGTTATTCACCAACGCACGCGGCAACGAGTATTTCGGGAAATTGGCGTATTCACGTGCCACTTCACCGCATATCTTTTTATCGATATGCAGCACTTCACGCAAACCCCTTTTCCACGCGCCGACAATACTAACCACCAATGCCACCAATGGGGAAAAAACCGTAGAACAAAGCAATCCGCCATGCAGGAAACCGGCATAGCCACAGCCTATTTTGACACCGGCATTTAGAACAGACTGCGACATTTGATAACGACTAATCGCCCCAAAACGCTTATGCCTCGTGTAGTAATAATTGAGCAACACCCAACAGGCAGACACCAATATATAGACCGGCATCAACCAATACCATCGGGCTAAATCGGGCGCATTAAAGAGAGTGGCTATCGGGCGTGAGAAAGGAACACTCAACAGGACAGCACCCGTTACGCACAAAGCAATACAACCTCCCACTTGCAGTACGGCACGTGCCTTTCCGTCCTCCTGCGGCAGGACGATGGCGTATTGGTATTCGGCGGTGGCGAGAAGGGAAAGAATACCACCAATGCTCAAAAAAAGGTTCAAAAGACCGAAATCATCGGGGGAGTAGAGACGGGTGAGAACAGGATAGACCAGCAACCCGATGACTTGCGCCACCACGTTCGCGGACAGAAGTTTGGCAAAGTTGCGCACCCCCGCCGAGTGTATCAGAGAACCTATCTTACTCATTGCGTTTGCAAAATTACACAAATTTTACGGATTGTACAACATCTGCGCAAAAACGCTTTATGTTTTCATGTTGTTTCCGTCCTTTTGCCGTGTTGTTGCCGTAAATGGGGAGTAATGGGGCTGATATGACTTATTAGTCAAATTGGACAGCAGTCAAACATTTTTACATAAAAATAGCACGGATATTTGCGCTATTCAGAAAAAAGCAGTAAATTTGCAGTCGTTTTTGCAGAAGTGTTCTTTTGCGAGCATTATGGAGCATAAGAGTACCGATGCTGGTACGAAAAAATCTAACAACTACAGAATATGCAAATCAAAAAGTCACAAAAAGCCAGTTTGGAAGACAAAAAAATCATCTATGTGCTGATGGGTTTTGTCTTCGTCTTGAGCGTTTGCTATGTCGCTTTTGAATGGACAGAGAAAGAGGTTACCAAGTATGAGGTTGTTGATACCGATTTCCTGTTCGAGGAAGAGGTAGAGATTCAACAGACCACCCAGCAAGAGACCACTCCTCCGCCCCCACCTCCTGCCGTGCAAGAAGTTGAGGTACTGAACGTGGTGGAAGACGATGTGGAGACCGAGTCTATCGAAATCAACACCGAAGACGAGAAAGATGTAGAGGTCGTGATTGCTCCGCCCGTGGAGGCTCCCGTAGAGGAAGAGGAAGAAGAGGTTGTATTCGTAGTTGTAGAGACAATGCCTGAATTCCCCGGTGGGCAACAAGCATTGTTCAAATACTTGAGCGAGAATGTTAAATATCCCGTTATCGCACAGGAAAACGGTATCCAAGGTCGTGTAATCTGCCAGTTTGTGGTTAACAAAGACGGCGCGATTGTGGATGTGGAAGTGGTTCGTTCGGGCGGAGACCCGTCGCTTGACAAGGAGGCGGTACGTGTCATCAAGTCGATGCCGAAATGGAATCCGGGCAAACAGCGTGGTAAAGCGGTACGTGTAAAATACACAGTACCTGTAAACTTCCGCCTGCAATAATACAGAAAATCAGCACTTTCCGATGGAGTTGAGCCATCGAGATATAGTCTATTGCAAGGGTGTCGGCACAAAGCGTGCCGACATTCTTCGTAAAGAATTGGGGGTACTGACGGCGCAAGATATGCTCCGTCAGTACCCTTTTAAGTATATAGACCGCAGTAAGTTCTACAAAATTGCGGAGATAGAGGACGATGAGACGTATGTCCAGATAGTGGGGGAGGTGACAGAGTGGCATACTATCGGTGCGGGCAAGGCACAACGACTGAGTGCACAATTCTCTGACGGGACGCACCTCATTGAGTTGGTATGGTTCAAGGGGGGGCAATATGTCAAATTGCAGAAAGGTGTTTGTTACCTGCTCTTCGGCAAACCAACGCGTTTTAATCACGTTTACAACTTTGTTCATCCGGAACTGACACTAATGGCACAGGTGAAACCCGAGATGACGCTGGGATTGGAGCCATACTACAACACCACGGAACGTATGAAGAAAGCGGGCATCAACTCGCGAGTCATACGCACGATCATAACAGGTTTGATGCCCGATCTGGCACAAGGCGTACCGGACACCATAGGGGCGGATATACTACAGCAATACCACCTGATGGGGTTGACAGAGGCACTACAAAATATACATTTCCCGAAAGATACACAGATGATGCAGCGTGCCAAAGAGCGGCTCAAGTTTGAGGAACTGTTCTATATCCAGTTGCAGATTCTGCGGCAGATGAAACGCCGCGAACAGAATGTGGGATTTCCTATGCCGATAGTGGGACGGAATTTCAATACAATGTATCGGAGTCTGCCGTTCCCGCTGACCAATGCACAGAAACGGGTGATACGCGAGATACACACCGACCTGAAATCGGGCAGACAGATGAACCGTTTGCTGCAAGGCGATGTAGGCAGCGGAAAGACCTTGGTGGCTTTGATGTGCTGTCTGCTAGCTATTGACAACGGCTATCAGACCTGTATTATGGCACCCACGGAGATACTTGCCAATCAGCACTACGAGACACTGAGCGGTTTTCTCAAACCGCTGTTGGCAAGCGAAGAAAATCCTGACGGATTACGGATCGCCCTGCTGACCGGTTCCTCCACCAAAAAACAACGAGACCTGCTCCACCCTGCCCTACAAACAGGGCGGATAGATATACTCATCGGCACGCATGCTCTGCTCGAAGACACGGTGCAATGGGCAAATCTCGGATTGGTGGTAGTGGATGAACAGCACCGCTTCGGCGTGGCACAACGTGCCAAACTGTGGAGCAAGAACGTGCGACCGCCGCATGTATTAGTAATGACCGCCACGCCTATCCCGCGCACGTTGGCGATGACCGTATATGGCGATTTGCGGGTGAGTATCATAGACGAACTGCCCCCCGGACGCAAACCCGTACAGACGCTGCACTACTCCATACAGCGCAAACAAACTGTAAATCAATTTATCAGAGGACAGATACAGGCGGGGCGGCAGGTGTATGTGGTCTTCCCGCTTATCAAGGAGAACGAAAAACTGGATCTGCAAGACATAGAAAACGGGTATAACGAATTATGCGACACTTTCCCCGAATACAGGATTTCGATGGTACACGGGCAGATGAAAGCCAAAGACAAGGACGAGCAGATGCAGCGTTTTGCCTCTGGCGAAACGCAGATACTGGTGGCAACAACCGTGATTGAAGTGGGTGTGAATGTGCCGAATGCAAGCGTGATGATTATTGAGAACGCCGAGAGGTTCGGTTTGAGCCAGTTGCACCAGTTGCGCGGGCGTGTGGGGCGCGGTGCCGACCAGAGCTACTGTATCCTGCTGACCCGCTTGGAACTGACCAAAGAGACCCGGCAGCGTATGGATATTATGGTGGCTACAAACGACGGCTTCCGTATAGCAGAGGCGGACTTGCAACTGCGGGGACCCGGCGACTTGGAGGGCACGCAGCAATCGGGACTTCCATTCGACCTGCATATCGCTTCCCTTTCCACCGACGGGCAGATACTCGAGATTGCCCGACAAGCCGCTGAAAGGATTTTGGAAAAAGATCCGCTGCTTGAAGACGAGCGTAACCGCATCTACAAACGGCAACTTGACCTTTTGCGCATAGAACCGCGCAACTGGTCGGAGATTTCGTGATTTTATGAGATGGATAAGTGCCTGCTTGCGGAGAAATTTCACAAAAACAATACTGAAAAAGAGGCTGCCTGCACTGGGCAACCGCATCAAACATTTATGTGTTGTAAGATTGCATTATTTAAAATTTATACTACAAACAGCATACCGGGAACGCGGACGCCCTCGCCCGCGGACAGTTTGCCACAAACAGAACAGATCAACCCTGTTGTGGAGACGATGCGTCCCGCGTCGTCAAACGGTTGCGTATGCCGTAGCGACAACTCATCCCTGTGGACCGAGTAGAACTCCTTATCGTCCCGCGTCGGCATACCACGAATAACATTTTGTTTGGAAAATAGTATAACGTTTTACACGTACTCTTTCAAAAATCACACTGATTATGAATTATTTTGATGTGCTGTCCTGTTGTCATACAGCCTCTTTTTATATCAGAACGGTAACCGTAAAGATGCCAAATCCGTGGCAAAACAGTCGGTATAGTCCACTGTTTCGGAGGGAACAGGTTCGCCATTGGTCAAATAGATACAGCGCATACCGGCATTCCACCCGAATTGCATATCGCTGATACTGTCGCCAATCATCACACTTTCAGTCAATTGCACTTCCGGATAGTCGTTGCATGCCTGTAGTGCCATACCGATAGCAGGTTTACGGTTCGGGCTATGGGTGTCTTTCAGATCCGGACATACATATATATGGTCAATATGCCCGCCGAGTGCTTCTATCTCTGCTTGCAGATGCTGATGGATATTGTCTGCATCTGCCATCGAAAACAGCCCTTTGCCTATCCCCTGCTGGTTGCTAACAATGAAAGTGCGTGCATATTGCCGGGACAATCGGGCTGCCGTCTCCTTCGCTTGCGGAAGCCATTGCCATTGGCTCAGGTTTCGCACATAATCACCTGTTATTCTGCGATTCAGCACCCCGTCCCTGTCTAAAAACAGAAACTTGTCAACAGGAAACAAAGCAGAGAACTCGCGTTGTGCGCGGTAGTAGTCCTCGGGGATGCCAATATCTATGAAATAGTTGCGGAATGCCAATCCTCTGAATAACTGTTTCCCCGCCATGGCTTGCAACAGGTCTTTCTCAAAGGAGAATTTTTCCGGCATCTCCAATTGTTGCAACCAATTGCGACGGATAGCATAGACACCCCCGTTGATCACCCCTTTGCCGCTACAAACATCCTTTTCGCGAAAGGCTGCTATGCGGTCCCCCGCTGTTTGTACAGCACCATAGCGTGCGGTGTCCTCCACTTCCCGCAGAGCGAGACTGACCGCAGTTTCTTGCCGGGTATGAAATGCACACAGAGCCTCTAAATCAATATCAAACAGCGTGTCCCCATTCAGCACAAGGAAGTCATCACCCCGCACAAGATGGCTTGCCCTTGCGATAGCCCCGCCTGTGAAAAGCGGCTTGTCTTCCCGGGAATAAGATATTTGCAGTGAACGGTAACGGGTGCCAAAGTAGCGTTGTATCACATCGTGCCGGTATCCCGTAGCCAAAATGATATGCTTTGCACCTGCCTGTTCCAACCGTTGCAGCAGATAAGTCAGAAACGGTTTGCCATATACCGGTGCCATCGGTTTGGGTATATTCCCCAGAACATGGCTGAGCCGTGTCCCGAATCCGCCTGCCAAGATAACAACTTCCTCAAACATCACTTATCCGGGAACATTTGTGCTTCCACCATTTGGCAGATTATATGTCCTATCATAATATGCGCCTCCTGGATACGCGGTGTATCCACCGACGGCACATTCAGCAGAAAATCCGCCACCTGACGCATTCTGCCACCCGTCTGTCCGGTCATAGCCACAGTGATAACACCTAATTCACGTGCCTTGCTAAAAGCATTGAGTATGTTCTTGGAGTTACCCGAAGTGGATATGCCCACCAGCACATCACCCCGTTTGCACGCCCCGTCAATCATTCGTGAATAGATGAGGTCATAGCCATAGTCATTCGCCACGGCCGTCAGGTAGGAGGTGTTGCAGTGCAAGGCTTCGGAATTGAGCGGGGGACGGTCATAGTAGAAACGTCCGGACAATTCTGCCGCCAGGTGCTGTGCGTCTGCTGCACTTCCACCGTTGCCGCACCACAGGACACGGTTGCCGTTGCGCAGAGCGGTGGTTATCGTATCTGCCACCTGTTGAATGGTCTGCAACAGACCGCTATCGGCCAATATCGCTTGTTTGGTGGCTATGCTGTCTGATATAGAGCGGGTTATAGTGTCCATGTCTTCAGTCCTTCCTGTGTGAATTCATATCGTTTGACCTGTCCGGCAAAGCGTTGCTGCAGGGCTTTCTCCACACCGTACCGGTTGGTTCGCGGGCAATAGAAAAACATAAAACCGCCGCCGCCGGCACCACTCACTTTGCCTCCGGTGGCACCTGCCTGCATAGCGGTGTTGTATATGTCTTCCAACAGCGGATTGGATATGTCCCGCGCCGTCTTTTTCTTTTGTTCCCAACCGAAATTGAGTATCTCTCCTATGCCGTCGATGTTGCCTTGCAAAAGGGCTTCTTTCATCTGCACCGCCTGCTCCTTGAGCCGGTGCATGGCTTCGACGGAGGAGGTGTTGTTCGCCTTGACATTCCTTATCTGCCCCTCAATGATTTTCGCACTCACATGGCTGGTTTCCGTATAGTAGAGCAACAGGTTGTGTGCCAACTCGTCCTGGTACCGCTGGCGGATACGCAGCGGATTGACTATCACTTTGTCATCCTGCAAGAACTGCATATAGTTGAACCCACCAAAAGTGGCGGCATACTGGTCTTGTTTGCCGCCTGCCATACCTAAATCAATACGCTCTATCTCGTAAGCCAGACGTGCCATATCGTACTCGCCGAGAGGCAGTTTGAGCCATTCGGCGAAAGCACCCAATATACTGACCACCAATGTACTGCTGGTACCCAACCCGCTGCCTGCGGGGGAATCCACATGGCTTGTGATACGGAAAGAAAGCGGCTTGCGTGTAAAATCGCGAACCACACGGTTGTACACTCCTTTGGCTAACACGAAAAAACCATCGGTATCCAGAACTTCACGGCTGTCATATATCTCCTGCAAGTCGGCATCCGGCGAAGAAAATATGATCTGTCCGGTGTCTAACGGCTCTATGGTCGTGTAGGCATAGAGCGAGATGGTAGCGTTGAGAATAGCCCCACCATAAAGGTCGGAGTAGGGCGACACATCGGTCCCACCGCCTGCCAATCCTAACCGTAACGGTGCTTTGCTGCGTACTATCATAGCATCTCTTAATTCATAATTCTTAATTCATAATGGCTTCTGTCATTCTATCCCAACCATACTTCTTTTTCTCTTCCTCTATACCCGCACGGAAACACTCTGTGTTGCCGCGTGCGCAGAAATCGAGTATGGCATCGGCGATGGCTGTGGGTTCTACGGCTGTAACATATCCTACTTTCCCGTCAGGCACTATCTCTGCCAATCCGCCCACATCCGTTACTATCATCGGCTTGCTGAAATGGTAGGCTATCTGTGTTACACCGCTCTGCGTGGCGGTTTTGTAGGGCTGCACTACCAAGTCCGCCGCCGAGAAATAGACACGCACATAATCGTCCGGAATAAAATCAGTGCGCCACACTATACGCCCTTTCAAACCGAGTTCTTGCTCCAACTGAGCGTACTGCGTACCGTTGTTGTAGAACTCGCCTGCTACCACCAACTGTACATTTTTTCCTGCAAAACGGGGGTCGGAATAGGCACGCAGCAGCAAATCAAGCCCCTTGTAATCGCGGATAAAACCGAAAAACAAAAGACATACAGCAGCAGGGGAAAGCCCCAACAACCGTCGCGCTTCGTCTTTGGGAACAGGCACACCGAAATTGTCATACAACGGGTGCGGACAGAGCGTAACCGGCTGCGGATGCTTGCGGTTGAGAAACTTCTCACAATCGGTACGCACACTATCCGACATAGCCACAAACTTATCCGCACTCTTGATAAAATACCGGACGAACCACTTGTCCCAAAAGTGCGGCTCATGCGGGATAACATTGTCCAGGACGGAAACCACCTTTGTACCGCCACGGCGGGCGATACGCGCTATCGTTCCCAAACAGGGAGCCATCAGAGGTATCCAGAACTTAATCACCAGCAAGTCCGCTTTCTTACGGCGTATCAATCTGCCTGTACGTACCCACGATATTGGGTCAACCGAGTTCATCACCCGTGTGATACGCAGGTCTTCCGGCTGCGGATCAGCGGAGTATTGGGTCTTGCCGGGAAACAGAAAACCGGGATATTGGAGGGTGAACGTGAGTATCTCAACATCGTGTCCCTCTGCCATAAACTGTCGTGCCAGCCTTTCGTTAAACGCCGCCAATCCGCCACGATACGGCCACGCTGTGCCTAAGATAATTACCCGCATATACCCGATACTTAATAAATGGTTAAATACTTTGTGTAAAATGATTATCCTGTTTGTTTATGAGCCGCCTCTGCTTACACTCGGCTGCAAAGTCACATCCTTACATATATTTTGACTGCAAAGTTACAAAACACAATTCACATATACAAATAAAATCCGCATACACAAATAAATTTGTGCAAGCACAACGCAACCGAATCAAAATAGTACATTATTCCGCTACCCCCATTCCTGAAACGCGGATGCCATTCCCGAAACGCGGACGCCCCCGTCCGCGGTCGGTTTGCCACAAACCGTATGACGATACCGTGCTTGTGGAAACGACGCGTCCCGCGTCGTTATCGGCTCTGCCGAAATCTGCAACCATATATTCCACCGGGAATATACACTTTATGCAATCTCGCTACCTCCATATACCCATTACGGAGAAAAGACGTAGAAAGGACGTAGAAAGGACGTAGAAA
>DGIN01000073.1:11077-26574 GCA_002387325.1 Bacteroidales bacterium UBA4621
ACTTTCAATATTGCATAAAGTGCATAAACATCGTTCTGATGTGCTTGCCACGATGCTGGCATACTGTATTAGCCGCATAATCGTGGAAAAGTACCGACATTACAGGCTGACTGAGTACAGAGGATTTGCACAGTCCGAAAAAAAAGCGTAACTTTGCGGGCAGTATAGTACAACAAGAGCTGGTTGTATATATTCTGATTATCGTTTGATTGACTAATATAAGTATTGTTACCTGCATCAGATTACGATATGCCGAAAGCCAACAGACATAGTTCGCCATGGTGGTGGGTGCCGACGCTGTACTTTGCGGAGGGGGTGCCGTATTTTTTGGTAACAAGTGTGAGTATCACGCTTTTTACACAATTAGGTATGCCTAACGGTCAGATGGCATTGTTCACGAGTCTGATTACCTTTCCATGGGTGATCAAACCGCTTTGGAGTCCGTTTGTAGATGTGATACGCACCAAACGTTGGTGGGTGCTGCTGATGCAGGCGTTGATGTGCATAACGGTACTGCTCCTTGCATGGCTTGCACCGCAAGGGTATTTCACGTGGGCATTGATTTTCTTCACCATAACGGCTTTTGCCTCGGCAACGCACGATATTGCCGCTGACGGATTCTATATGATTGCCCTGACAGACAAGCAACAGGCGACGTTTGTAGGTATCCGCTCGACGTTCTACAAGATAGCGAACATCTTCTGCCAGTCGCTGCTGCTGATGTTGGTGGGGTGGCTGCAGACAAAGACGACGGTGGCAGCCTCGTGGACATACACATTGCTCGGTTGCAGCGGGCTTATGGCAGGAATCACGCTGTGGCATACGTTTTTTCTGCCGAAAGCAGAAAAAACAATACACAAGGCACAAGGCACAAGACCTAATGCGGGCAGGGGCATTTGGCAAGAAGTAGGGGCAACGTTTGTGGAATTTTTCCACAAACCGGGCATCGGGCTGGCACTGTGTTTTATGCTGCTTTACCGCCTGCCCGAGGCATTGCTGCTCAAACTATGCAATCCTTTCTTTCTAGCACCTGCGGAAGAGGGCGGTTTGGGACTGAGTGTGGCGATGGTTGGGCAGATATACGGAATAGGAGTGGTGCTGATGCTGCTCGGCGGGATAGCAGGCGGACTATGGGCAAGCCGTGTGGGACTGAAAAAAGCGATGCTTCCGATGGCATTGTGCCTAACGCTGCCGAGTGCGGTATATGTCTATTTGGCGGCGGCGCAACCCGAGTCGTTCCTTGTGATTTCGGTATGCATCGGGTTGGAGCAGTTGGGGTACGGATTAGGCTATACGGCGTGTATGCTGTATATGATGCACTTTGCGGACGGGGCGCACAAGACGGCGCATTTCTCGCTCTGCACAGCGGTGATGTTCCTCGGGCTGATGCTGCCCGGTATGGTGGCGGGATATATAGAGGAGCCGATGGGGTACCTGGGGTTCTTCGGCGTGGTGATGGTGTGCTGCGTACCGAGTATTGCAGTGGCGTGGGCGGTACGGAAGAAATTATGAATTAACGTAGATCCAAAATAAAACTCCTTTGCCCTTGCGGGCAAGAAATCTAAATAAATCTTTGTTCTCACATCCGGGAATTGCCATAAATCTTATTCGCCTACGGCGGCGGAAACAACAATATATAGAAATAAAAGAAATATACTAATGAATATCAAACGAATTATTCCTGACAGTATCACCTGCTGCAACCTGCTTTGCGGGTGTATGGCGGTGTTTATGGCAACGCAAAACGCGTTTCTGTATGCATTTCTGTTTATATTAGGCGGGGCGTTCTTCGATTTCTTCGACGGAATGTCGGCACGGCTGCTGAAGGTGCCGAGTGCGATAGGCGTACAGTTGGACTCGCTTGCCGATGATATAACTTTCGGTTTGGCACCATCGATGATGCTGTGCTGCTATCTGCGCCCGCTGATCGGTTGGTGGTGTCTGTTGGCATTCCTGATGGCGGCTTTTTCGGCGTTGCGATTGGCGAAATTCAATGTAGATGAGCGGCAGAAGACTTCGTTTGTCGGACTTTCCACCCCGCCGAATGCCATATTCTGGGGCTCGCTGACGTGTATGCCATACGCTATGCTGTCGGCGGATTGGATTCCGTGGGCATTGCTGGCGATGAGCCTGCTGAGTTGCTATCTGCTCAATGCGGAGATACCGTTCTTCTCGTTCAAGTTCCACGGGTTCGGGTGGAAAGAGCACTCCACGCAATACCTGTTTTTGATCGGGGCGGTGGTGCTGATTGCGTTCTGCGTGGTGAAAGCGTGTGTATGCAAGCATATCGAATTGGCGGTGTTTGCAGGAGCGGCGTGCGTGCTGTGGTATGTGGCGTTGAATCTGCTGCTATTCTGTATGCCTGCGCCGAAGAGGGAGGCATAGGTTATGGTTCTCCATTAATTGCCATTAAAAATCCATTAAAACATTATCGGGTTTCAGGACTCTGTTAATTATCGTTAATTGACCATTAATTTTTGATGGAGTTCCTACGCACCGCTTGTGCGTGTGCGAGAGAAACAAAAGAAATAAACGAAAAAAAATTGTGTTGTGCGGAAGAGGGTAACATATATTTGCTTGGCGGCTATGCTTGGCGGCATAGTGGTTAATACTCGGGCGGAAGATATACCGAAGGGGTATTATGATGGTGCGCAGGGGTTGAAAGACTCTGTACTGAAATCGGCATTGCATGACAGTATATGCAAAGGGGTGCGGGTATCATACGGCACACAGGGGTACACCTATCCCGACAATGTGTATTATCCCGCAACGTGGAATTTCTTTCCGCTGACCGACCGACGGGCAGACGGCACGGTATGGGATATGTATTCCAACACCCGACGCTATTTCACCTACGACGGCGGTTCCGCCTGCGGGCTGCAGATAGAACATTGTTTCCCGAAATCGTGGTGGGGCTCGCCCACCACGGACAAAGACTCCGTGGCACGCCGTGCATACCGCGACCTCTACCATCTCAACCCGTCAGATGCACAAGTGAACAACAACAAGAGCAATTATCCTCCCGGGCATGTAAAAAAGGGCGACAAGTTGGATAATGGTTGTTTCCGTATGGACAGCAAAACCGCTTCGGAATACGGTTGGATATGCTTTGAGCCTGCGGCGGAATACAGGGGCGACTTTGCACGGGCGTATTTCTATATTGCCACCGCCTACGAGAATCTGACGTGGGCGAGTACCGCTTCCGACTATCTGGACAACGACTCGTATTTGGAATTCAAGCCGTGGCTGACAGAAGTGCTATTGGACTGGCACAGGTCAGACCCCGTGAGTATGAAAGAGATAGAGCGTGCGGATGCCGTGAGCAGCATACAGCACAACCGCAATCCGTATATCGATTATCCCGAGTTGGTGGAACATATATGGGGCAACAAGAAGGGGCAGAAAGCGGATTTTACAAAGTTGATTTGCACCGCATCGCCCGACTATGTACCGACACCCGATTTCAGCAATTTTAAGGCATATCAGGCAGAGAATGTGAGCCACAATGGCTTTACCGCCGTATGGAGCAACCTGCAAACGGATTACACGATAGATGTATATACCCGCTCCTATACGGGGCATAACGATACAATCGTCAATCTGCCTGCCGTTACCGCAAAACTACTGAATGCCACCCCGCACGCAGGCTATACGGGCAAACTAGGTTCGGCAGGCACCAACGCCATTACTATGGGGACGGGTGCGACTGACGGCGCAGTCTATCTGAACGGATTGGGGCTACAGCAGGAGGCGAAACTGATATTTCGTGCGAATATGTATCAGACCGCCACAGCAGGCGAACTGCGGATATTCCTAAATAAAGAGACGACACCCTTGGATAGCATCGTATTACCCACCTCGCGCGATGAACGATACTACACATTCACCCTGCCCGCAGGTACGGATTCCGTCACTATACAATCGGTAGGCGGCAGCACGAAGAAACGGGCGTGTATGCAGGAGTTGTACCTGATACAGGGCGATATGCAGGAACATACCAGCAGCATAGATGGATACCCGCAGGTATTGGACGCAGCGTGGGAACCGAACCGCTATTGCAGCGAGCAAATTGTATTGCCTGCCGGTCTAATGGCTGATACGGTTTATTACCATTTGACAACAGAAAACGGACTGAAAAGCAACGAAATACAAGTAGTGATACCGACGGCGTTGGAGGTTGAAACGACTAAAGATGTAACCTACCCGACGACGCGGAAAGTGCTGCGAGACGGACGGATATATATTTGGCACAACGGAAGATACTACGGGGTGCTGGGAGAACAGGTGAGAGGGCTATAACCTTTTCAACACAGGCGAATAATGGTAGTGCGTGCTGATGCACAAAACTATGTTTTGCACTCCCATTATCCGAATGTAAAGTTTGCCACATCAAACGGATAAAGCATTATATGGCAAATTCTACACATTTCGCCGTTTTTTACACATAGACGCACATAATAATGCGTAATTTTGCAGCCGTAAAATTATGTATTATTTTCTATCCTAATACGATGAAAAAACAACTCTTTTGTGCATTTCTTTTTTGCATTGCCGCAATGCCGGTGATGTCTCTGCTGGCGCAAACATCAAGCGGTCAGTCCACCGAAGGTAAAGACTTTTGGGTGACTTTTCTTCAGGCAGACCAAGACTCGAATAATGCACTGACTTTGTCATTGTCAATTTCCTCGCGTCAAAATTGTAAGGTGACCATCTCCAATCCATTTACGAGATATTCGGAGGAAATAGATGTAGTTGCCAATCAAATGAAGTTGGTAGAAATCTATAAAGGAAATGTATTAGCAGGAACGGCACGCCCTGCTATGACCACCACGGGAAAGGTCTGCTATGCCGTTAATTCTGAAAAAGCGGATACTTGCGCCCTTCATATCACTTCCACTGAAGATATATCCCTCTTTGCCACCAATTACAAAAAGGCAACTTTTGATGCCACCAATGTCATTCCGACGGTTTCATTGTTAGACGAATACTACATTCAAATGTACTCACCATCCGACAAGGATGGTGTAGATGCATCACAAGGTTCCCATTTTGCTATCATTGCTACGGAAGATAATACCATTGTAGACTATTATCCTACCGTAATGACTCAAAATATCCGCGAAAGTGTCAAAAATGCACAAAATAAGGCAAGCGGTGGTTATACTCTGACGCACGAAGATTCCGTTTGGCTGAATTATACTTTTGTTCCGGGAACAAAGATGACAACGCCTGCACTCAAGAAAGGCGAGGTTTTTTACGTGTGGACTGGAAAGGCAGATAGTGATAATGGTGACTTGTCCGGAACATTTGTTCAGGCACAAGGAGGAAAAAAGATTGCCGTCTTCCAAGGTTGCCCACACACCAGTATCCCTTATCAGAAAGAACAACGCGACCATATTTTCTCACAAGCAATGCCAACACAATACTGGGGGAACACCTTTGTATTGACGGCTTCGAAAGAGCGTCCATGTGATATTATTCGTATTATGGCATTCAATGATGGCACAGAAGTGCGCATAAATGGAAATTTGGTTCACATCTTTGATTTTGCGAAAGAGCCAAAACACTATTGGGAATTTGAAATTGGTACAAAAGGACAGTATGCCGTTGATGGCAGTTGTGTAGTAACAACTTCTTGCGCCTCTGCTGTACACCTGTTTATGGTATCTCAACGCTATAAAGGAGACAAAAACAGCAACGGCGACCCCGCAATGCTTTGGATTAACCCGATAGAGCAGCAGATAGACCAAGTTACCTTTGCCACTTATACCAGCCTGAATGGAACAACCAATCACTATGCCAATATAGTAACCGATCAACCGAAGTCAATGACTTTGGATGGGGTAGATATAAGTGGAGATTTTAAGCAAGTAAGCGGGTCGAATACGTATTATTTTGCGCAAAAAAGTTTAGGCACAACTGCTGCCACACACACCCTAAAAAGCGGCGGCAGCAACTTTATAGCCCACATATATGGTTTTACCAAAAACGAGAGTTATGGTTATTCTGCCGGCGGGGCAACGAAACCGCTGACGCAGGCGATTACGATTAACGGGCAAGTGTTTACGCCCGATAGCCACAACCTGCTTTGCGGCGAAGATACGATCCATTTCGGTTGCAATCTCAACTACGAATTTGAAAAAGTAGTATGGGGCTTTGGAGACGGTCAGACCGCCACATCTAAGGGACCGGATTCCGTGGCTAAAATGGACCACTACTATGAAAAATCCGGCGTTTATGAGGCTTATGCCCTGATTTACCGCCAATCTTCGAACCTCTGTGTCGGACAAAATGCAATGGATAGTATCCCTATTACGGTAAACATCGGGCGGTTTACATTCGCTATCACCGATATGGATATACCATGCAAGGTAGAGGGACAACCGTTTGTAGGCAAGGTTTTCTTCGACAACCAATCGGGTGTGGACTTGCAGGGCGAAAACACCACTATCGAATATACCCCTACATCCATTGCAGCAGGGTTCAAAAATGAGGAACTGACTATCAACGAGGCAGAAAACTATTTCGGCATCGTGATACCCGACGGTGCCAAAGCCGGCGAGGAATATGGTATTCACCTGAAGATCGAATCGGATTGCGGCGGAACGGATACCACACTTCTCTTTATGCTCAACTACGACAACGATGTGCTTACACAGCGTTTCACGAACAGACTCGGACTAAAGAAAGACGCTTCCTTTGAAGGTAAGACATTGACTGATTTTCAATGGTATCGCACAAGTGACAGCACGGCAGTAGCGGGGCAAGTAAGTGCCGTATTGCATTTGGAGGACGTCGATGCCAACGATTCGTATTATCTGTGTTTCTATATCAACAAAGGAACAAGCAGCGAGGTACAGACTTGTACGTGTGCCAAAGCATTTAACCCCAATCCGGAGGATTACAACGAGTTTGAGGAGGGTATCCAACTCATTGCCACCACCGCGCAAGCAGGCGAGCGTATCTTTGTCAATGCCAAGGAAAACGCTACTGCACAGTGGATTAATGTGCAGGGTGATATTTTCGCAGAGGTCTCTTTGCCTGCGGGCGGGTGTACGATCACGGTTCCGGGTGAAGCAGGTTTCTACATATTGCGCGTCAGTACAGAAAAGCAAGTGCGTAATTTCAAATTCCTTGTAACGAAATAACCATTGAATCTGATACAAATATGAAGAATATAGTACGTAATATACTGGTTGGCGCGATCGTTTTATCGCTCGGGTGCGGCAACGTATTGGCGGCTGCTATGCCTGAACCCGTAGCCCAAGAGACCTCTGCGAAAGACAGGCAGAAGGCTGCCAAGCAAAAGGCTGCGGAGAAGAAAAAGAAAGAGCAGGAGAAAGCGAAGGCAAAGAAGCAAAAAGAGCAGGCAAAGAGAAAAGCCGCTGCGCAAAAAGCCAACGAAAAGAAACAGGCTGAGCGGCAGAAAGCACAGGCTGAACGGCAGAAAGAAGCCGACAAGCAAGCCGCACAGCGTGCCAAAGAACAACTCGCCCGCCAGAAAGAGCAGGAACGCCTGCAAGCCGCAAAAGAAGAGGCTGCGGCTGAGAAACAGGCACAAGAGGAAGCACAAAAACAGGCGTGGCTGAAACAGCAAGCCGAATTGGCAGACCCGACTCCACGCACCGAGGTAGTCAGTCTTTTTAACATAGGTGCAAAGGTCGGTTATGCCGCTATGATGGACAAGATGAGCAGCAACCTGTCAAGCGTCAGCCGCCCCGGACAATTAGAGAGCGAATATGTTTACCAGTCGCTGACCGGTGGTGCAGGAGCAGGCTTGTCCGCTACGTATGAACTCGAATACGGGGCTTTCCGTTTTGAAACGGGTTTGGATTTCATATGGCTGAATTCCCGCTCGGACTATGGTTTTGCCCTTACACGCGCCAATAACTACTATTCGGCGGAGGGGGCAACACCCATTCATCAAACCTATACATACACGACCGATGACCTGCGCGAAGTGCGCAACGTGGGCTATATCGGTTTGCCGGTGATGTTCGGTGCGCAGTTCAACCGCTATTTCTTTATGCTGGGAGCCAAAGTGGGCTATGGCTTGTTTGGCAACTACTCGCAATGCGGACTGTATGACATCACCGTGCAGGACGAACAGATATTGGAGCCTTACGGAATGGGCATTGTGGACGTACCGCAAACCGCTGCCGACAACCGCAAACTCGGTATGCGCCAGCCCTCTGTAAGCGTCTGCGCCGAGTTTGGCATCGACCTGGACGAGTGGTTGCAAGCACAACCTGACAAGAAAAGCAAGAAACGCGTCAAACCGGGCGAGAGACTGCCTTTCGGGCGCGAGCATATCCACTACAAAGTGAGTGCCTTTGCCGAGTATGGCGTATTGAATACCAATAACCCGACAGGGGCTATGCCGCTGACTTTCACAGGAAATGACTACCATCCGCAAGCGACCAACTCAATGCTGGCACTCTCCGGCACCAAACTGAATAATCTGTTTGTCGGTCTGAAATTCACGGTACAGTTCGAGGTGCCCGGCAAGACCGCACGTCCCGTGCCGCCGCCTCCTTCATACACCACTATCCGTGTAGTGGACGCTTCTACGGGCGAGACACTCAACGGGGTGGCGGTGGAGATCATCAACACCAAGAACAACCGCCCTGCGATGAAACAAAAAGTGTTGGCACAGGGGACAGCACGCCAGCGCACCAACGTAGGCAACTATGCGATAACCGCTCAAGCAGAGCATTATTATGTTGAGAATGTGGCATATAGCATTGTCGAACCGGGAACTACCACCGCTATGGAGATACGTATGCGTCGTATGCCGCTGTTCCGTGTGAGCGTAGCCGACAAAGAGACCGGGGCTGTAGTACCGGCACGTGTGGAGATACGTCCGCGCGGTGCACAGCAAGCCGCTTATACATTGACTACCGACTCTGTGAACGGCGCAAGCAATGCTTATCTGGCAGATACGGCGGCCTACACACTGCATATTGCGCAAGTGGGCTACGAGGAGTATGAAGCACCCATTGCGCATATCGGCGATAGTATGCACGTAGTCTTGACACCGATCAAGAAAGGCGAAGTGTTTGTAATGCGCAACCTGCATTTTGCGACCAACAAAACCCGTATTCTCTCGTCATCGGAAGAAGCACTGGAGGCGTTGTATTCCTATCTGGAGCGCAATCCCGAGATACGCATCAAGATTATGGGACACACTGACAATGTGGGTAAGGACGCCGCCAACCAACGTCTGTCGGAAGGTCGTGCAAATGCCGTTCGCGCAGACCTGATCAAACGCGGAATTGACGAGACACGTATAGAAGCCGAGGGATATGGCGAAACCCGTCCGATAGACACCAACGACACCGAGGAAGGACGGCAGAACAACCGCCGTGTAGAGGTGGAAGTATTGTAAGGCGACAGACGGTGAAATTCGAAATGCAAAATAAACAAAATAAACATTAATATACCGAGTTTTACCTGTCTCCGAGAGGATGCCGAGTTCTTACCCCGTTCTTACCTATTGATTGGTATGGTAATATCGGTCTGTTTATTACACAAAATTAACAAAATACAGATAATACACATACGAAATACAGTTGCTTATGAAACGCAGTTGGATGATTATAGCCCTTGTGGCAATGTGCAGCAGTTTTTCCGTCTCACTCTTTGCGCAAGCCTCCACGGAAGGTAAAGAGTTTTGGGTGGCACTTGCCATATCCAATGCTCCTAATGGAGATATATCTCAATTTGAACCATTCATTGCTATCTCCGCCAAAAAGGCTTGTCAGGTTACGATATCCAATCCCTCGACAGGTTGGTCAGATCAACCGCGCAATTTGCAAGCCAATTCATGGACAGTAGTCAATAATATCCCTACTGCACAATGGTATGACCTCAAATGGACAGCCAACTCGGCTTCGGAATATGTGGACAAAAAGGGTATTTTTGTCAAATCAACTGAAGATGTCTCCGTCTTTGCGGCTATGCGTATGGAGTTTTCATACGATGCAACGAATGTACTGCCGCAAGCCGTCCTGCAAAGCGAATATATACTACAAGATTATCCGGCATATAACTCGGAAGGAGAAGCACATAGTACCTTCGTTATCGTTGCCACCGAGGACAACACAACTATTGACATCACGCCTTCCACTCCGACTATAAAAGGAAAAACAGCAAATACCACTTTCAGCGTTTCTCTCAACAAAGGACAAACTTATCAGGTAGTAAGCACTGACCAACAGACATTTTCCGGCACACGTATAAAAGCGAAAAACGGCAAAAAGATTGCAGTATTTTCGGGAGCAGATTTTACGCAAGTTCCCGGCGGAAAATCCGCACGCGATTGCCTGTATGAACAGGCTATGCCTATTGATTATTGGGGTACGGAATTTGTTGTTACCCGCTCTATGGAAAAAGATGCCAACCGTATCCGTATCACAGCCCAAGAAGACGGAACACAAATCAATATAGACGGGCATTTTGTAAAAAACATAAATTCCGGTGAAACCTACGAATTTGAGATGTCGGAAAACTTGGCATCGGGCGATATGGCTAAAGACATAGCCAAAGCAGGACGCGACATACCTGACATTTTGAATGGGGATGCCCATTACATCCAAACATCTTGCCCGTGCGCTGTATATGGCTACGATGTAAGTAGCGGTTATGTGCATAAGACAACTACCAACAAAATAGGCGACCCGTCTATGGTATGGATTTCACCTTTGCAACAACGCATTAACAAAATTACATTTGGTGCCTGCGGCACAAGTGGTAGCGAAGGGCACACCAATATACATTATGTCAATGTAGTATGTCTTACAAGCGATGTAGCATCTTTTCACCTCTCCTCTGACCAGCGTGCAGATATAGCCGCCACTTTCATACCCGTTCCAGGAAACCCGCAGTATTCTTATGCCCGTATTTTCCTTGTTGATACAGACAAAAATACAGACAAAGTATATACTATGAGCAATAAAACCGGTTTTATTGCACACGTTTATGGTAGCGGCAAAAATGAATCGTATGCCTACTCGGTGGGGTCTTCGGCGGTGAAACGCGGTGTAGCAGTGGATGGAGAGAACTATACCGAAGGATATATCAGCGAGACGGTATATTGTATCGGCACGGAGATTTCGTTTGATGCACAGGTGGGAACGGATGTAATTGACAAAGTGGACTGGGATTTCGGCGACGGAGTATCGGAAGCGGGAGGCACACCGCAGACCACACATATCTACGATTCACCGGGCTGGTACGACATCACGGCTAATATCTATGCCCACAAAGAGTGTCCCTATTCGCAATACCCTGCGGAGGAAGTGCGCTTCTCGTTCCGTGTGCGCCGTCCCGATACCATCCAAACCGTAGTGCGCGGTGATTGTCTGGCTTGGGACGACACCACCAGCCCTGTACAGGAGACCGCCCCTGTGCCACCCGATAATTGTGCAACCGACAACTTTGAGATACGCACCATTGTGCATGGCAGAGATACACGCGATGTATTGGATACCACAATAGTGGCACGCGATAGTGTTTACATCCCTGAAGAAAAGAAATGGTACTACTCAACCTCGTTTGCGGAAGGGAAAGGTATTGTAGAAGGTACAACAGAATATACCAACGCTGACGGCTGTACACATACCCACGCTTACAAGTACGATCTGACGATACTCACCTGTCTGGAGATGGATGTTCCGAACAATCCGGAGCAATCGTATATCTGTCCGGATTCCGATGATGAGATGTTCGGTATCCCGTTCCGCTACACCAAAGGGCAGATTAGCGAGGCACACCTGCTTTTGGGCACACAGGATCTGGTATTAGAGCCGCAGATTGATGCCAACGACACGCTATTGCAAGTGGCTACAAGCAGTCTGAAACCCGGCAGTTATAACGCCCAAATAAAGGTGTATGATGCTGTGTGCAACCAAACACTCACCTACGACTATAATCTCTTGGTATATTATCCGAGCAATATCTTCAAATTGAAATTCGGCAATGTGCTGGCGGTTTATCTGTCGGCTTTCAACGGCGGCTATGAGTTTACGGGATATCAGTGGTACAAAGACGGGCAACCGATAGCGGGTGCCACCTCGTCCGTCTATCATACCGAGAACCCCTTCCCAGCAGGAACCTCGTACTATGTATTGCTTACACGCAAAGATGGTGTCGTATTGCCCTCATGCGAGCAGACCATACCCGAAGCAGCAGACGGCAGCAACGTACAGAAAGCACCGGCAGCAGAGAAAGTGCTGCGCAATAGTCGCCTGTATATCCGTGTGGATGATGCCGTATATAATGTCTATGGCAACCGAATAGAGTAATTGGCGGTTATGCCCTCCGCATAAGCAAAGCGCGATAATACGCCGTTACCCGTGCGGCTATTAGGTTGTGTCCTGCCTCGTTAGGATGAATACCGTCCGCACAGATATACTGCGTATAATCCTGATTGTCAAGAAAAGGCGTGGTAATGTCTATTATCGGGACATTCATCTCCGAAGCAATATGGAATACCTCCAGATTGTACATATCGTGGTAGTTGCGAATACGCTCCAACTGACCACCGAGCCATTCGAGAATATGCTCCCGTTCAACATCGGACATATGGCGTGTGGTAAAATCAAAGAAGCGTTTACCGTCCATCAGCGGCAAACTGAGCAACACAGGACGGCTGCCTAATTCCCGCACACGCCGTATCATTTGTATGTAGGTGGAATGAAACTGCAACAGGCATGTCTTCGGATTGTGTCTATCTTGCGGTGTCTCGGCTATCTCGTTCCAAAAGAAATCAGAATCGTTTCCTCCGTATTCCAACAATGTTACATCGGCATTGGCTACAGCCTCTTTGCGCTGTTCCAGTATCTGTGCACCCCGTGTAACGGTGCAACCCATCTTGCTAAAATTCTGTATATCCAGATTCAGGGCATTACCGCATTGCTCTGCAAATCCTTTGTCGGATATGGAATAGCGTTCTCCGTTCAAAATAATTCCGCGTGATATAGAATCACCTAATATAACTACTGTTTTCATACTCTTGCTGTTTTATTTTTTTGTTTTCGGCTGCAAAATTACAGGATTAAATATGGACAAGCAAACAATAGTGATAAGGTGGCATAATTTTTGACGAAACATATATAAATGACGACTAAAACGGAAATAATGTGACTAAAACAGGTCATTTCCGTTTTCGTCCCATTATAAAAATTGACAAAACAATCCCCCGAAAAGGGACAAAACATAGACAAACCGGATTATGAAACAGATACCCGCTTCTACATTGAGCCTCACCTCGTTGCTCCTGCATATACTGGCTATTCCACCGTTCTTTTTGTGTTTCATCTTGCTCTACCAATCGGAATGGATGATTGATTTCTTGGGAATGGGACGAGATATGACGGTTTTCAACACGCTGATACTGATGTGTATCATGCTTGTTGTGCTGTGCGGTTCGCGTATCCCGATGACCGCTTGCAGAAAGCATTTGCACCTGCCTTGGGTGTATTATATTCTATGGAGCCTTGCTGAAATGGTGGTTATGGCACTTTTTATGGCACTCTATATGACACTGATGTATCGTGGTGAGTACGGGTATTTTTTGGTGGCAGGCAGATGTATGCTGGTCTTGCTGGCAACAATCACCTACCCCTATATCATTGTCAATCTGCTGATGTACTGCACAAGCACACAGCCGGCACAGGTACAGGAAGACAACCTGATACGTTTTTATGACAACACGCAGCGGCTCAAATTAGTCATCGCTGCAGATGCCATTCTCTATATCCAAGCGGACGAAAACTATGTGCAAATCCACTATATGGAAGGAGAAAACCACAAAGAGTATGCATTGCGCAATTCTATGCGTGCTATAGAAAGCGGATTGCTGAAGCACAATATAGTGCGCTGCCAGCGGTCGTTTTTTGTCAATCCCCGTCACGTGAAAGTGCTTCGGCGGGACAAAGAAGGTGTCATCGTTGCCGAACTCGACCTTGCCGATGTCAAACCCGTTCCCGTTTCCCCTAAATACTACCAAGACCTCAATGGTAAATTGTAATTTATGCCGGCAGATGGGTAATGCTTCATCACACATCAAAGAATCCACCCCGTTAATCAGCCGTTATTTTCTCTCCATACGAAGTCTTTCCATTTTGTAAAAAAACACACCAAAACTATAAAAAAGACAAACACCACATTAACTATAATCGTTATCGGATTGTTATAGGATCGTTATACCTTGGTTATACCATAGCCCCCTTCTAATCCCCTTGTCAATTATAAAAAAAAGACAAATTCTTTCTCTATTTCTCTCAACTCTCCACTTCTTTCAACTATAAACTTTCAACTATAAACTACCCCCTCCCGTACATCTTCCAATATACTACAGGCAGGACGGTGATGGTCAGCAGGAGGGTGAGCAGCGAGCCATACGAATCTGTGGGAAATAGATGTGCGTCAGTGGCGTTTAATAACGATAGACCCGATGGGAAGGGCAAAAGATAATCCGGAGTTGCTGTTGTCGGACGAACAGTTCGGGCAGTTGTTGGAGTTTATCCGCACGAACAGGCAGGCAGGAAAACACGTGTCGTACTCGTGTGAGGGTTTCTTGGGAGACTATGAAGGTGAGGTGAGAGACCACCTGTTTCACTGCGCAGCGGGCGTGAGTGTGGCATCGATACTGATTGACGGCAGTATATCCGCCTGCACAAGCATTCGCGGAAAGTATTATCAAGGCAATATCTATAAAGATGACTTTTGGGACGTGTGGGAGAACAGATTCCAGCCATACCGCCACCGCGAGTGGATGCGCAAAAAGGAGTCATGCAGCAAGTGCAAGGTGTGGCGGTACTGCGAAGGCGGTGGCATGCACCTGAGAAGAGAGGACGGGGAGTTGATGGTGTGCAGATACCTTTCCGACCCCTCCAAGAAAACAATTACATCTACATCCGAATGAGATGTTTGTATGTGCCTTTCTTGCAAACAAAATCTTTGACGGCAAACAGCAGCGGCGGGATGGTGAATGCCATCAGCACCACGCTGGTCATACCGATAAGGGTGACCGCTCCGAGAGAGTGCATGGCGGGGTGCTTGGCGAAGACGAGAACACCGATGCCGATGAGCATAATGAGTGCGGAGAGCAGGATTTCGCTGCGGAACTGCGGCAGGATGGTCTTGCCCGTTTTGCGCTCATACTCCAAGCCCTCCACCATAAAGATGGTGTAGTCGTCACCCTGCCCGAAGACAAAAGTGGCAAGAATGATGTTGATGATATTGAATTGAATACCAAACAAGTGCATGAGTCCGAGAATCCATATCCACGATATTGCCATAGGCACAAACGCCACCACTGCCAACCAAAGGTTGCGGAAACTGCACCATAAGAAGATGAACACTATCAGGGAGCAGGCAATACCGATATAGTCGAAGTTCTCCGACAGGGAGGAGGTGATTTGGCTGTTCACCTGCTCAATGGTAAAGGCGGTATGATGAGTACTGAGCCGGCTGAGGACGGTCTGCTCGTT
>DGIN01000013.1 GCA_002387325.1 Bacteroidales bacterium UBA4621
GGGTTATTAACGGGTTATTAACGGGTTGTTCAGCGGTAACTGCCGCATCCATACAGGGCTATCGCTGTTTTCATAACAGATCAGACAAACCTCTCGGACACCTCCGTGTGCTTTTTTCTGCTATGCAACATATTTAATGATTTTTTCATATAATAAGTTTGCACACCTCAAAAATAAGGCGTACTTTTGCACTTGAAAAGAAATGTACGCCGTCGCCAAAACGCTGTGTGTTATAAACGGACGTATTACATCAGCGGTGTAGTTCCTTGCTAACGGCTGCATTTTAAGACAACTGACAACTATATTATATTAAATACAAACTAATAATCAACCTATTAAACAAAATTCATTATGAAAAGATTATCTATCTTTTTCGCCGCGCTGATGGCATGCACACTGTCATTCGCGCAAACAGATTACTCTAAGACCTACACGAGTAATGTAACTATTGCTGCAGGAGACAATGCTTCTGAGGCTAAGGTCGTAATTGGAGGAACTGAGTACGATGCTATGAAAGCCGGTACATCAAAGAATGCCGGTAGTGTCAAAATTACCGTTCCTGCCAACATGACCAATCTGCACATCCACGCTATTGTATGGAAGGGGCAAACAGGTAAAATAACCATTAAAGGTGCAACCTGCACGCCCGCTACATTGACATTGGCTGCCAATGATGGTATTTCGAACACTACTCCTTTCACTATCTCCGGAGATATGTCGGAGGACTACTATTTCAACGTGGCTTTGAAGGATGTTAAGGCAGAAACCACATTGACGCTGTCTTGCCCGAAACGCTTTGTTATCTTTGGTGTAAACGCTGTGGCTGCTCAGGCTGTTGAGGCTACCGCCATTGCTTTGGACAAACAGACGTTGGAGTTGGAACAATACCGGACAGAAGAGTTGAATGCAACGCTTACCCCTGCTGATGCTACAACGATTGTAGAATGGACATCTTCCGATGAAAACGTTGCTACCGTAGGTAGCAATGGCGTCGTTTCCGCTGTTGGTGTAGGTACAGCTACTATCACCGCTACTGCAGGTTCCGTATCGGCTACTTGCGACGTTACCGTGGTTACTGCTACAGTATTGAAATGTGCCGAGGTGGTAGAGTTGGCAAAAGACTTGAATAGTGGAGATATCCTTGCAGGTGGCAAACGTGTTGTCCGCGGCTATGTAACAGAGTATTACAAGGTTCCTGCTGACGATTTTGATAAATACGGCAACTACTCCGTATATATGGCAGACACCAAGGATGGCGGTCAAGTATTTGAGGCTTACCAAGTAAAACCGGTGGACGGCAAGACCATTGTTGCTATCGGCGACTATGTAGAAGTAATTGGTGAGATTACCAAATACAAAACTACTGTTGAAACTGTAGGTAGTGGTGCCGCTACTATCGAAAAACTTCAAGACCCTTCCACTGCTATGGGCAACAGCATTGCAGATGATGTGATGGTTGAGAAAGTTGTCCGCGATGGGCAGGTATATATCCTCCGCAACGGCAAAACATACAACGTTGCTGGTCAGGAAATAAAGTAATTTCAATGAAAAAACTCGCTGTGAAGCGAGTCCTTCCAAAATAATTTTTGGATAAATAGTTTTTGTTTTTCCCCGCAAGGGGTGGGAGGTTGTCTCGTGGTTGGGGCAACCTCTTCTTGTATACCCCCAAAAAAGATGAGCAGGAACGGGTGCGTCCTGCTCATCCTTTTGCTCAAAGAGTCTCTTTTGCCCAATGAGCCTCTTTCACCCAATGGGTTTCTTTCTGTCTCTTTGAGCCACTCTTGGAATCTATTTCTGTGTAAGCCCTACAAGCCTTACATCACAATGTTTACAATCCTGCCGGGGACGACGATGACCTTTTTCGGGGTGGTGCCGGCAAGTTGCTTGGCGGTTTGCGGGTCGGCGAGGACGATGCGTTCCACCTCCTCACGCGGAGTGTCTTTGGCAACCTCTATCGTGAAACGCACTTTGCCGTTGAACTGTACGGGGTATTTCTGCGTGTTCTCCACCAGGTACGCCTCGTTGCACTTCGGCCACTCGGCATCGCAGACGGTGGTCTCATGCCCGCAGCGGTGCCAAGCCTCCTCGGCGATATGCGGTGCATACGGTGCCAGCAGTACGGCAAAGACCTCCAGCACCGCACGTTTGTTGCATTTGAGTGCCTGCAACTCGTTCTGCGCAATCATAAAAGCGGGGATAGACGTGTTGAACGAGAAGTTCTCTATATCCCACGTAATTTTCTTTATCAGTTTGTGCAAAGAGCGCAGTTCATCTGCCGTGGGTGCGTCGTCGGAGAGCGTCTCGTACATGTTCCACAGGCGTTTCAGGAAACGGTGTACACCATCGATACCGTTGGTGTCCCACGGCTTGGACATCTCCAGCGGACCGAGGAACATCTCATACAGACGGAGCGTGTCGGCACCGAATTTTGCCACTACATCGTCGGGATTCACCACATTGAACATCGACTTCGACATCTTCTCTATCGCCCAGCCGCAGATATACTGTTTCTCGGTGGGTTCGCCCATATAAGGGTTGTCGGTGTCGGTGGTGCCGTCGCTATAAACGAACTCGGCATCTTTGAAGTCGGGCATCCATGCGCGGAAAGCATCTACGTCCAAAACATCGTTGTGTACGATGTTGACATTCACATGGATAGGCTGTACCTTGCCCTTATATTCAGGGTTGTTGATGAGGTTGTAACTGATATAGAGGTTGCCGGTTGCGCCCTCCCCGATATAGCGGTAAACGAAGTTCGACCGCCCCTGGATCATACCTTGGTTGATGAGTTTCTTGAACGGTTCGTCCTCGCATATATACCCGAGGTCGAAGAGGAACTTGTTCCAGAAACGACTGTATATAAGGTGTCCCGTAGCGTGCTCGCTGCCGCCGAGATACAGATCTACCTGCCGCCAGTAGTCGTTGGCTTCGTGTCCGACAAGGGCTTGGTCGTTGTGGTTGTCCATATAGCGGAGATAGTATGCCGACGAACCGGCGAAACCCGGCATCGTGCATAGTTCGAGAGGGAAGACGGTCTTGTCGTCAATGAGCGATTTGTCCACCACCTTGCGGTTCACCTCGTCCCATGCCCAGCATTGTGCGTTGCCCAACGGCGGTTCGCCCGTGCTGGTCGGCTTGAAGTCGCTGACCTCCGGCAGGCACAAGGGCAGGGCATCCTCGGGGAGCGTGTAGGGCATACCGTGCTTGTAGTAGATAGGGAACGGTTCGCCCCAATAACGCTGGCGGCTGAAGACCGCATCGCGCAGACGGTAGTTAACTTTCACGCGCCCGATACCCGTGTTGGTGATATATTCTTTCATCTTCCGGATCGCCTCTTTCACTTGCAAACCGTTCAGGAAACCCGAGTTGATCATCACGCCCTCTTTGGCGTCGAAACTCTGTTCGCTTACGTCCGCACCCTCAATCAGAGGCACGATGGGCAGGTTGAAATGCTTGGCAAAAGCGTAGTCGCGGCTGTCGTGTGCGGGCACTGCCATAATCGCTCCCGTGCCGTAACCGGCAAGTACATAGTCGCTTATATAGATAGGTATCTCCGCATTGGTGAGCGGGTTGATGGCATAACTGCCCGTGAACACGCCCGTTACGCGGCGGTCGGCGATACGCTCGCGCTCCGTGCGGTGCTTCACCATATCGAGGTAAGCGTCCACTTCGACTTGTTGCTCGGGCGTAACCACGCGGCTGACGTACTCGCTTTCGGGAGCCAGCACCATAAACGTAACGCCGAAGACGGTGTCCGCACGGGTGGTGAAGATAGTGAACGGCTCGTCCTGCCCTTTGATGGCAAACTGCATCTCCGCCCCCTCGCTGCGCCCTATCCAGTTGCGCTGCGTCTCCTTGAGGCTGTCCGTCCAGTCGATACGGTCAAGCCCCTCCAACAGGCGCGGTGCGTAGGCACTGACACGCAGGTTCCACTGGCGCATCACACGCTGCTCCACGGGGTAACCGCCGCGCACACTCAAGCCCTCGCTGACCTCGTCGTTGGCCAGCACGCACCC
>DGIN01000087.1:0-21585 GCA_002387325.1 Bacteroidales bacterium UBA4621
TGATGTTAATCCATTCCATGATTATAACTTATCTTTTCAAATATACTCGTATCAGTATGCGTATGGCGGTGGCGAGGGCGAGGAGGGCGATGAGTAGCCAGAATGCCAGCGACACGCCTTTGTAGTAGGTAGGGACGACACGCTCCACCCGCACCGTCTCTTTCTCTTGGTCGCGGTAGATGGTGTCGTGCCGCTCTACAATCTTGTCCCGCCAGCGGATAGACCAACGCTCCCGCCACACCGTGTCGCCCTTGGAGTGGATATAGATACTGTCTTTCTCGTAGGTCTGTATCGTGTCGTGGTGGTAGCGGGTTACTATGCTGTCGCGGTACTCCACGGAGGGCAGGCACTCGCAGGTCTTGCAACCTGTCAGCAGGCAGGTGAGGAGGGCAACTCCAATTGCTATACGCACTATATTGATAAGGTTTATATGCATCATATAAAGTGTAATATTATGTAATGGGCGTTTCGTTGCAAGCCTTTGTTTAACGATGACAGCAGTAAGGTATGTTGGTGCGATGAAAAGCGGGCAATGGTGTTGCGTGCTACGCACAGAATGATATTGAGCAACACCATTGTCCGCTTCCTTTGTGAGCATTGACGACGCGAGCCGCGTCGTCTCCCAGGCTGCGCACACCAGCCTTACGCCCGCATCTCCGGAATTACTCGATGTTGTCGGCGACTTGGTGCCAAACAAACTGGTAGAGGGTTCGGTACTGCGTTTGGGCTTTGAAAGCGGCGATGTCGGCAGGCATTTTGGAAGCATCCATCAAGCGTTGTCGGGTGGCGGTACAGATTTGTCCGAAGCGGGTACGTTGTGCGACCTCGGATTGGGTGAGGGCGGTAGTGCGACTGCCGCATACGTGGGTAAAATTGGGAGTGCCGGTATTGGAGGTGGCAGCCGTGCGGTGCATATAGGTGGTACGGGACTGCTTGGAGATTTTGCCCGAGAGGTGGTCAATCGGGTCGAGATAAAAGACTTTAGCCATAATAGTTAATTGGGAGACCTCCCCAACCCCTCCAAAGGAGGGGCTCAACGGTTGCTTTGTAAGCCCCCTCTTTGAGGGGGGGGAGTCAGGTTTAGGTTTAGGATAATTTGGCGAGTTCTTGTGCCATAAGGAAACCGGGGAAAGAGCGGTATTTCTTTTGGGCTTTGAACTGCGCGAGGTAAGCGGCACGCTCTTGGGTGGTTAATGACTTGACAGCCGCAGCGGCGGTCTTGATTTTGGTTTGCACGGCGGTTTGCGCCTCGGAGGGTGCGCCCGTGAAGGGGTTGCAGATTTGGGAGGTGAAGCGTGTGCCGTACATCTCTTTGAAGATAATCTGCGAGTGTTTGCAGACCTTGCCCCTGAAGGATTGGAAGGGGACTTCGAGTTTGATTTTGGACATAGTAGTTTAGGTTTCAGACCCCCTTAGTCCCCCTTCAAAGGGGGAGATGCAGAGTAGGTCTTGTGGTTTAGGTTTGTTGGTTTGGGGCAGTTTCTTTGGTGTCGCGTGCCCCGTTTGCGACTTGCAGAAGAAAGGCGTTGCCGCCGTAATCTGCATAGTTTTCGTTGTTTACGTAATCAACAGTCTTTCGGAAAGAGGAACTATAAAAAGCACCATCCTTTTTGAAAGACGGTGCAAAGGTAGTATGTTCGGGAATTATGGTGCGGGTTTGTGCGGGTATTAGCGGTGATTTGCTGTAATTTGCGAGTATTTGCGGGTGATTAGCGACTCCACACGTTGTGGGCAATCGGGTGCCGCCATATAGGCTGTGGTTTTGCCATTGAGCGGGACTTCCACAAACAAGCCCATTCGTACAAGTCCTTGCAGGTCGGTTCTGGCAGTAACAGATGTGATACCATATTGCAAGGCGATTTCTTTTGCAAGAATGACCTTGTCGGGTTTAGAGGCGAATTGTTGCAGCAACTTGGCTTGCCTTGCGTTGATATGTCCGATATGCAGATAGCGTGCGGTGTCGTTATGTTCTGCCATTTTGCGTTGGAGGTATCCCTTAAGGTCTTCAAAAGCCTGCTTCATTGCTTCCAAATTGTAGAGAATAAAGTAGGACATATCCAGTCCGTCGGCTTCGGTTTGCAGAAACGATTTCTCGTAACTTTTTTTGCTTCTGTAGATGACGCGCGATATGCTGAGATACTCCATAAGGTAGTAGCCGTGCCGGAGCATATACCAATAGAAAAGCGAGCGTGCGGTACGCCCGTTTCCGTCCACAAACGGGTGGATATATGCCAGCATAAAGTGGATGATAATCGCCTTTATGATAGGGTGTATGAAATTTTCGGTGTCGTCATTGTCAGCAAAGTTGCAAAGGTCTTTGAGCATAGCCTCGATATCGGAGACTTGTGGCGGGATGTGTGCGATGTCCCCTGTGATGGCATCTTGGACAACGATATTGTCATTATCGCGCAGCCGTCCTTCGTCTTCCGGTTTGTCAAGTGTATGCTCGGTAATCAAGTGGTGCACCGTTTGCAGTTGTTCTACAGAAAACGGTTCGTCGCGGTGTCGGGACAAGTACTGTATGGTTTGATAGTTGTTGACTATCATTTGTTGGCTTTTATTTTTTGGTTTTTGTTGTGTCCGCAACATATCCTTTGCGACTTTGCGTGTGGTACTTGCTCCTTCCATTTGGCTGCTAGCGATAGCCTCCTCCATAATGCTACTGATGAGGTAGTAGTTCTTGTCGTTTTCGGGGATAAGGCTTTTTGTGCCCAAAGTGCCGCCGATATTGAGGTCGAAAAGGTTGAGCAGTTGCATCATTTTGTCGGTAAGGGTGAAGCAGACTGACAAGTTGCCAAATTGCAGGATTTTTGTATTCAGGCTCCGTGAGATACAAACCGCCGTCCACAGCGTTTGGGGATTGATACCCTTTGGGCAGAGGTATTTCACTTTGTCCCAATAGAGGTAATCGTTATTGATTTTCTGTACGAGCGTTCGTATATTGTCGTTTGCGAGCAGGTCCACCGCCTGTTGGAACAGTTGTTCTTGCCGTTGCTGGGAGGGAGGGTTTTGGATGAGCATTTTTGTTGGGCGATTTTTCGGTTAGTCCTGAGTTAGCGGCGACAAAGGTACAGATTTTTAGCGGGATGGGCAAGTCGTATACGCAAAAAATAGGAAAATTTATGCAAAATTTTCCTATTTTTATGTATGCTATGTGGTCAGGTCTCCCAAGTCAGTACATAATTTATGGATTTGCTCAATGGCATTCCATTTGTTATCTATGACAGATTTGATGCGATTACTGATATTCATAATCTTTTGTTTGTCGTTATCGACAGGCAATTCCAGTTCTTGCTACCTGTCCGCTATATTAGGCAAAGTGGTTTCAATAAGTATTTTATTGGAAGCCTGCATTTGTGTAAGCCTATGGGAAAGCAAATAGAGCAAGTAATATGGTG
Source organism: Bacteroidales bacterium UBA4621 (assembly GCA_002387325.1). Lineage (GTDB taxonomy): Bacteria > Bacteroidota > Bacteroidia > Bacteroidales > Paludibacteraceae > Colicola. Next base: position 3,399 of record DGIN01000087.1, read on the forward strand.
TAAGCCCGTATTTATTATTAGGATTGACCCGCAAGATCAAGATTTCACGAGTATATAATGCTTCAATGTCAAATGGCGAAACCATTGCAACACTTCCGATACGGTAACTTCCCCGTCTTACATAGGCTATATCTCCTACCTGTAAATCTTTTTTTCCTGTTTGTTTAAGCGCCATGTATACTTCTTTTGGGATTTTAGAGGTTGGGTCTTTATAAATTTCCCAATTAACAATATCCTTAACCCGAATATATGGGATTTCTCCTTTTCCTTTCGTTTTCTGTACTGTCCAATAACAAATGCAATTCTCGGACTAATAGACATTTCTTGTACCTGAAATAGGATTAGTATGGTAGTAATAGACATTTTTTGTACATAAAGAGCCCCTTGTGTCCTTTGTTTATGGGCATTATAGACGGAAATATATGCGTCAATCATCGTTCTTTTGTGTTGTGCATTCAATCCGTTGTGTACGCCTACCAGTTTTTTCAGCATAGCAAAGAAACTCTCCAGCGCATTGTTGGTGTTTGGCAACCCGAGTTCAGAACGGGTATAGAAAGTCCAAAGTACATCCATATTCCGTTTCAAACTTAGTGCGGCTGTACGCAATCGGCGATGTGTGTAAGACAATCGTCCATTCTCACTTTTCGTGCGTTCGTTGACATAATCGTGCCATTGTTCAAACCATTGCGACAAGGCTCCTTCAAAAGACTCTTTGTCTGTATGTGCCATCCCATTGGCGATAGCCGACAACTGCTGTCCGGGTATGGTTTTAGGGCGCGTGGTTAATTGTATTCTTACAAAACGTATCGCATGGAATTGGCAGTATTGAAAGGGGATATTCCCTAATGCCTGCCGCAATCCGCGCAATCCGTCTGCCACTACACCAATGATGGTGTACCCATTGGAACACAAACTATGAACACCCTCCATATAGTCAGCAACCGTTTCTTTCTTACTGAGGAATTTGCGCCACAAGACATCGCCTCTATGTGCATCTTTAATGACTAACAGACCTTTGTCCATCGCCCAATAGGTGGCATCCATTTGGATGGCTACGGGACGAGGGGTGGAGTGACGTATGCCCTGATTTTCTATTATTGCTGTCCGGTAAACGCAGCCCGAAGCAGAAAAGTCTCCCCAAGATGCCCATAAACAGGCATATTGGTATGTATTTTTGCAAAAGCGAGCCCCTATGCAAAAAGTACTAGTTGCGGATTGCTTGTAGGTGGGGCTAAATTTTTCCCCTTAATCACTCTTTTAGAGCCATTTAAGGGCTCCAAGGTAGGCATATAAGTCAATATAGTACATCATCATCCAAAGTATCATCGTAACAACACTTTTACCGGACAGCAATAACTTATTATTATTTTCTCTATTTCCCCTCCTCCTCCCTCCTCCCTCCTCCCTATTCTCTATTCTCTATTCTCTATTCTCTATTCTCTATCCTCCCTATTCTCTATTCTCTATTCTCTATTCTCTATTCTCTATTCTCTATTCTCTATTCTCTGTGCTCTAATCCCTTGTATCTCTCCCCCATCGGAAAGGAGAGGTGGATGGGGCTTCCCTCACGCTTACAACTACGGTACATACACGGTAGATACACGGTTCATTCTGCGGACTATATAGTACCGGTAAGGACATCTACTATGGAGTTGGCACCAATCTTCTGCCGGGGACGCGGGCGTCCCGCCCGCGGTATTTTGGCTGTCGAAACGTATGGGGAACGTATGGAGACGACGCGTCCCGCGTCGTCAAACGAATGCGCACTGAGTGCCGTAGCGACAACGAAGCCCAATGGGCTAAGTAGAACTCATTTTCGTCTCGCATCGTCAAAGAGTAACTTTTCTTTCATTTTCCTCCATTTTTCTTGCCGCTTGCGGCATAGGAAACATTTACTGCCAACTCCTATGTAAATTTGTATTTCAGCGAGTTATGAATTTGCCTCTTTTGCTTGCTCAATGGATATACTAACTATCTTACAATCAACCAAATATAACAAAAAAAGACTGCCCGACTTTACGTGTCAGACAGTCTCATCACTTTCTGGTTTGGAACGATGCTGTTTGCTGTTGCATTTGGCATCATCGAAACCAACTGTATTCAATATTCGAATAGCATTGGGGGGCAGACAGGTAAACAACTTTGTCTGCCGTATAGCAATAACAATGATTTAGAATCTATTACTTGATCAATGCCTCATATGCGGCGGCATCAAGCAAATCGTCTAATTCTGCAAGGTCTTTAATGGCGATTTTAATCATCCAGCCTTTGCCATACGGATCATTGTTAACTAATTCGGGTTGGTCGTTCAGCGTTTCATTAAACTCCAACACTTCACCGGTAACTGGGATATTCAAGTCCGAAACAGTTTTTACAGCCTCTACCGAGCCAAAAGTATCGCCTTTGGCAACCGTTTCACCGACCGTATTCACGTCCACAAAAACTATTTCTCCTAATTCCGATTGAGCATAGTCTGTAATGCCGACAAAAGCCTCATTGCCCTCTACACGAATCCACTCATGGTCGCTCGTGTAGCGCAGATTTGTTGGGATATTCATAATTATAGAGTATTAGAGAGTTCGTTTTACTTACTTACATTACGTGTAGCTGTACCGGGTATCTGATCGCCCAAAGTGGACATCGCGCATCGGAAACCAATCTTGCTGGAGCATTTGTCTTGATCCAAATAACGACGTGTAGAGGGGTTGAGCCAATAGATTCGGTCTGCCCATGAACCACCCTTGTACACGCGTGTTTTCTTCGTAATTTTTGGTGCAAGAATATCCGTAGGATCGGTCTTTACCTCTGTCAAATTGGCAACGCCAACGGTATCCAATGGATAGTCGGTATCTATCAACGAAGCAAAATCGCCATCTCTTACATCACGGCGGTCGTCCATACCACGATAGGTAACCTTGATACAACCGAGTGAGTCAACCTGATACGTTCCCTCTTCACTCAACACGGGAGTAGTGTAGATGTTTCCACGGAACGAGTTGTACTCGGAAACCTCTTGGTTGGTGGTCTCACGATATACATCGAGTACCCATTCGTTTACATTACCGGCCATATTGTAGAGTCCGAAATCGTTGGGCGCAAATGCGTCCACAGGTGCCGTAATGACATAGCGGTCATTCAGTGCACCGCTCACACCCATCATATCACCTCGTCCACGTACAAAGTTCGCCTGCATTTGACCTGCGTTCTTTTTACTCAAGTCGCGCGGATGATAACCTGACCACGGATACACTTTCCCCTCAATAGTCAGACCGTCTTCTCCTGCGATAGGTGCATAAGCCGCAAACTCCCATTCTGCCTCGGTAGGCAGACGGTAACCGGTTACAAAGATACCGTCAGCACGATTTACTTTGCGTTCTACACCATACGAATCGTACATCGGCTTCTTCCCGTAATCAGGATTGTAGGTATCATCCAGCAGATATTTTTCTGTATTGAAAACAAATTTGTCACGGATATACTCATAGGACGGACGATACATAGTAATCGTCTCTTCGGGGTCTTCAGGACTTACCTCTTCATACGAGTCCATTTCGTAGCCGGTAGCAGTTTCCCACTCATCTTTGTAAGCCTCGTCATCGGTTGGCTGCAAGTCTGCAAACGGCGGCACAACAATAGCACCAACCATAACCAATGCCATCTCGTTTACACGATCAGTGCGCCATTGGCAGTACGCCATAGCCTGTTCCCACGTAACACCCACTACAGGGTAGAAAGAGAATGCCGGATGCTTGAAATAGTTGTCCTCGTAGGGATCATTATATGCCAAATCCTCACGCCATACAGTGTGATCCGGACGTGCCCTGTCAATCAATTCGGGTGCCGAAGCACCGAATACGATTTCCAACCAATGCAAATACTCATTCCAGTTCAGATTGGTAACTTCGTATTTATCCATATAGAACGAACTTACCGTCAGTGAACGGTTGGCGTTATTGCGCGGAGCGGTCAGAAACTCATCTTTCTCACCGATGGTAAATGTACCGCCTTGTACGGGTACCATACCGATAGGGTTGACATTGCCTACTCCTTCTTTTGCCTCGAAATTAGTGGTCTCTACATCGTAGTAGTTCCAACCCGTAGTGTTGGACACTTTGGTGTTCAGTTCACGTGAGTTGCAGGCACTCAACACAACGACCAAAACCAAGGACAGATACTTAAATACGTGATTCATCATATTGGGTATGAGTTGTTTTTACAATTTTCAGCCTGCAAAGTTACAAAAAAAAAGTTATACTAACCAACAAATGCAAGAAAAAGTGGAAAAAAAATGTATTTTCCACGCAAAACACGGATTTTTATACACTCCTTGCCCATAGTATCAGTATTTCTCAAAGATTTTTTGTACCTTTGTGGTCGTAATGAACACGGATTTTCTAAATATCAATGGCAGGTTGTTTTCTTTGGAGCGACCTGTAGTAATGGCAATCCTGAATGCTACACCCGATAGTTTCGTACCCTCTACCCGTTTGACGGATGAGAATGCCATACTGCATGCTGCCGAGCGGGCATTGCAAGATGGAGCGGCTATTTTGGATGTCGGGGGCTATTCCACTCGTCCGGGCGCACCGGAAGTGTCTCCAGAAGAAGAGTGGCGGCGTATAAAGATGGCGGCTTCGGCTATCCGGCGCACATTTCCTGATGCTATTATGTCGGTGGATACTTTTCGTGCTGATATAGCCCGTAGAGCCGTTGAGGAAACAGGAGTGACGATTGTTAACGACATCTCCGGCGGGCAGTTGGATGGCAGAATGTTCGAGACGGTTGCCGCACTGCAAGTGCCTTATATCCTTATGCATATGCGCGGAACACCGGTCACAATGCAGGCTCTCACCGATTATGATGATATAATGTCCGAAATAGTAGCATTTTTCCGGAGTCGGTTGGATACGCTATCCCAAATGGGGGTAAAAGATGTGGTGATAGACCCCGGATTCGGTTTTTCGAAAACCGTGGAACAGAATTATCTGCTTCTATCGCGTATGCAGGAACTGGCAGTACTACAACGCCCCGTTTTGGCAGGATTGTCCCGCAAATCAATGTTATATAAGATATTGGGTATTACGCAGGAAGACTCACTCAATGCCACAACAGCGGTAAACATCTTAGCCTTGGAGCGCGGAGCAAAGATATTGCGTGTGCACGATGCAAAAGCAGCAGCAGAGGCTATTACCATTTATAATCAACTGCAGCAAAACGGATAAATATGGCTTTTCAATTCGGATTCAAAGATATTATTGATATTCTGTGTGTCGCCATCATTCTCTATGAGGCTTTCCGTCTCCTGCGCCGCTCCGGAGCGGCAAATTTGTTCTGGGGAATTCTGGCATTCCTGATAGTTTGGTTTTTGGTCTGTTTTGTTTTTCAATTAGACTTGACAGGAGCGTTGTTCGACCGGATTATCAGTGTCGGTGCCATTGCGCTGATTGTTATATTTCAGGAAGAGATCCGCAGTTTCTTTTACCGCGTGGGAGCACGTTTCAGTACATTCCGTTTTACTCACCAGCGTGATGAACAGAAAGCCACAGACCAGCGTGTGCAGCAGATAGCGCAAGCCTGCCGCCATATGTCGCAATCGAAGACCGGAGCATTGATTGTTTTTGCAGGAAGACAAGATTTAAGTGAATATGCCGATACGGGAGAGCGGCTTGATGCGCGTATATCGGCACGATTGATAGAGAATATATTCTTCAAAAACACCCCGTTGCATGACGGAGCCCTGATTATTAAAGACGGGAAATTATTCAGTGCGGCATGCATCTTGCCTGTATCGAAAAATCAGAATATTCCGCAGCATTACGGTTTGCGCCACCGTGCGGCCTTGGGGCTTACCGAAAAAACAGACGCAACGGCAATCGTTGTTTCCGAGGAAACAGGGTACATATCCGTAGCACGAGGCGAAATAATAGAGCAAATCAGCGAAGAACAATTATTCCTCTATTTATCTTCGGCTTTCTCGATTGTTGGCTGAGTAACCCATATAACCGTCACGGCAAATCACGCACCCTTTGGCTTTCGGCAATTCGAACAATACCGTAAATTTAATTCCGACCAATAGGTTATTGATTATTGAAGCCACATTTGCGGTGGAAAGAATATCGTGCATCAGGAGTGCCTCTTCACTGCCGCCCACATTTTGCGAATTTATATCTACAGAGTTGTTATTTTGAGCCTTGTGCAAATCTAACACACCATAATCCGCAAATACAGCCAAGCGATACTGCACTTTGGATTTGGGCACATCAAAACCGGTATGGTCGGTCATAAAACCTAATCTTGCACCTATCTCGACGGAAGCATCCAAGTTGATATTGAACGATGTCTTTGTGCTGCGAACCAACTCACGGTTCGCAAAAAATTCATCCGTATAAGGCGGTTCATCAAAGAAACGGTCGAACATATACACTTTCTGCCCGTTGACATATTGAAAATACTGTCCATAAGCAGACAAAGAGGCTGTCATATCTGCTTTTGTGAGTGCATTGAAACCGAATTTTACGCCTGCCAATACATAAAACCGCCCCCACTGTCCGCCCAGCAGCACCGGTACTTTTATGGCAAGATTGGAATAAGCGTCCGTACGTTTGTTGACTTGGCATACATAGTCAAACATATCTCCCTCGCTGTCTGTCTGGTCGGAAAAGGTATGCGACCATTGTGGAACATTGAATATCGTTTGTCCATAAGTGCACCCGACACCCAAATCGAACAAGAAATGCCCCGCTTGCAGGTCATAAACAAATCCTACAGATCCGGCACCGCCCAAAGAAGATTTCAGGTTGCTTTCTCCCGGGAGCAACGACCATTCGCCTGCTTCAACCGAAATACCCATCAAGTGCTTTACTTGCGTATTGCGTGCTATTGCAGAGCAGGAACCCGCTATCAGTAGAATAGCGATTATACCATATTGGAAAGTATTTTTCACGTTTGTTCGGTTTTTCGTACTACATTATTGCATAGCCTTGTCGGGCTATCGCAATACGCCGCTATAATTTTGCCACAAAGTTACAGAAAAAACGCTGACTACGCAAATAATTAGTAAAATCTACACACTTTTTTCAATTTATTCCACTATAATCCACTACAATAAAGAATGCAATATATAATGCAAGTAGAAAGAGAAATAGGGGAATATAGGAGAAGAGAATAAGGGAATATAGGAGAATGGGGCAGGACTTCAACAGGCAGCCGGTCTCGGCAAGGAGAACATAAAAAACAAGAGACTGCTGACACTTGTCAGACAGTCTCTTGTTTCAGTCGAGAAGAGGCGACTCGAACGCCCGACCCCCACGTCCCGAACGTGGTGCGCTACCAACTGCGCTACTTCTCGATTGCTTTTGCTATTCTGCAATCCAACCACACTTAATTGTCTCTGCTATTTTGCACCCCAACCACACTTGTATATGGGGTTGCCCACACTTGCAGACGTGGTTGCAAAATCTTTTGCGCAAAAGCGGGTGCAAAGGTACGGTATTTTTTTTGTTTACGCAAATTTATTTTGTACTTTTTCGCTTAAAACTGCGCTTTTGTCCTGTTGGTGCGGTTGTATCAATGATTTGCCGGCAATCCGCTTCAGTCAAATCTTCCGCATTGGTACCTTGCGGGATTTTATAGTTTCCGCCCGGTGCTTTGATGTAGGCGCCGAAACGTCCGTTCAGTACCTGAATATCACCATAAACGTGTATCGGTTCCAGCTGATGTGCTTTTTTATCAATCAGTGTCTGCGCTTCCTCCAGTGTAATCTGCATAGGGTCAATGGTGCGCGGGATACTTGTAAATCCTCCTTTGTACCGTAGATAAGGACCGAATTTGCCCTCACCGACCACCACGTCTTCGCCGTCTATCTGCCCCAATGTATAGGGCAGTGTACTTTTGAAGAGTTCCAATGCTTCGGGAAGAGTAATGGAGAAAATAGACTGCCCTTTTCTGAGGGATGCGAAACGTGGTTTCTGTGTGTCATCGCCGCCTCCGATTTGGATGCACGGACCTACTTTGCTCATTTTGGCGACGACGGGTTCTCCCGTTTCGGGATCTTTGCCCAATTCGCGTCCCGCTACCTTGCCGGCAGGTATGCGGAGCAACTGCGGGTGGAATGTTTTGTAGAAAGTATCCACCGTTTTCACCCAATCCGCCTTTCCTTCTGCTATTTTGTCAAAATTTTCTTCCTCGTGCGCTGTAAAATCGTAACTCAGGATATCCGGGAACCGGCTTACCAGAAAATCGTTGGTGATACGTCCGAGGTCGGTAGGCAACAGTTTTTGCTGGTCGGCACCGTACATTTCCTGTTTCTTCTTTTCGCTTATTTTACCGTTTTTGAGTGTCAGTACGGTACAGTCGCGTTTTTGTCCGGCAACACTTCCCCGTTCCACGTATTTGCGTGTCTGGATAGTCTCGATGATTGTAGCATAAGTGGAGGGGCGTCCAATGCCCAGTTCTTCCATTTTCTTGACCAGCGTTGCTTCGTTGTAGCGGTATGGCGGTTGTGAGAAAGTCTGTTGCGCAGTGGTTTCTATGTTGTGCAGCGGTTCGTTGACAGATACCTGCGGCAGCACAGGAGTGTCTTCTTCGGGGTCGTCGTTTGCCTGAACGTATGCACGCATAAACCCGTCAAAAGTTACCACTTTGCCTGTTGCTACGAACAAGTAGCCGGCATTGGAGATTTTCACTTCTATACGTGTAGTCTCTATCTCGGCATCCGCCATTTGGCAGGCAATGGTACGTTTCCAAATCAGTTCGTAGAGGCGTTGTTCGTCGCTGCCGTTTCCCGCAGAGCGTTTGTTCATATAGGTAGGTCGGATGGCTTCGTGTGCCTCTTGCGCCCCTTTGCTGGAGGTATGGTATTGTCGTGTGCGGGAGTATTGTTCGCCGTATTCGTTGAGTATCTCCGCCTTTGCTGTGGAGAGTGCGAGTGTACTGAGGTTTACCGAGTCGGTACGCATATAGGTGATGTGTCCCGCTTCGTAGAGCGATTGTGCCAGCCGCATTGTCTTTGACACGGGGAATTTGAGTTTGCGTGCTGCCTCTTGCTGGAGTGATGAAGTAGTGAACGGGGGTGCGGGTGTGCGTTTGGCGGGTTTCTTCTGAATATCTGATATATGGAACTCCGCCGTAGCGCATTTTTGCAAGAAAGCATAGGCTTCATCGCGGGTGGCGAAACGGTGATTGAGTTCGGTATGCAAGACGATGCCCTCTTCCCCGTTGGTAAAATCTGCCAAGATACGGTACTGCGAAGTGGTTTTGAAATTCTCGATTTCCCGTTCCCGTTCCACGACCAAGCGTACAGCCACCGATTGAACACGTCCTGCACTCAGTCCGGTTGTAACTTTTCTCCACAGTACGGGGGACAACTCAAAACCGACAATACGGTCCAATACCCGTCGTGCCTGTTGTGCGTTCACCAAGTTGTAGTCAATATCCCTCGGTTGGAGGATGGCTTGCTGAATGGCCGTTTTGGTGATTTCGTGGAAGACAATACGCTTTGTGTCTTTGTTGTCCAGATTGAGTACCTCTTTCAAGTGCCATGCAATTGCTTCCCCTTCGCGGTCTTCATCGCTTGCAAGCCAAACCGTATCGGCTTTTTTGACTTCTGTTTTCAATGTTTCCAGAAGGTGTTTTTTCTTGGGGTCTACCACATAGTTGGGTTGATAGTTGTGTTCAAAATCAATACCCATACTGTTTTTGCCTAGAGGTTCGATATCACGGATATGCCCTTGCGAAGACAGCACATGATAGTCTTCCCCTAAAAATTTCTCAATAGTCTTAGCCTTGGCGGGAGACTCAACAATTACAAGATTTTTACTCATATAGTCCTAATTGTTTATATTCGTCAGCATAAAAGCCTGTACAATTTTATAATAAACGAAAACGCGGGCAAAAGTACTGCTTTTTTTTTGTATGTGCAAATTTAGTCTGCATAAGCACCTGACAGAAGCCAATTCTTTCTACGTCCTTTCTACGTCTTTTCTACGTCTTTTCTACGTAATTTGTATTGTGGGGTTACATAGTTGCATATTGTATATGCTTGTGGAGAAAAACGCAAGCACAGACCGATAGGTGTTTTTTATTGGCATAGATTTTGCTGTTCATTTCCTTTATGCCGCATTAGAACTTGTGCGATAATAATGTATGCAGTTGATTAACAAAATCAAGGAGTATCTTCCTTACTACAAGCGTAACCTGAAGGTTGCCATTCCCGTTATGTTCACCCAGATTGGGGGTGCATTGGTGGGGCTGTTTGACACAATGATGGTGGGACATTATGCCACGGTTGACTTGGCGGCGGTGAGTTTTTCGAATGCGCTGTTCTTCACCGTTATGGTGTTTGCGTCGGGTGCACTGATGGGCTTGACGCCGCTGATTGGTGTGCAGGACGGCGAGATGTCGAAATACCCCGAAAAGGGTGACATCATACGCAGAAAGATAGCCTCGCTGCTGCAGAACGGATTGTATTTCACACTGATAATCGGTGTGATTACCACTTTGCTTTTGGCAGTGTGCATTCCGTTGCTTGGTCATTTCGGTCAGGATGCGGAAGTGGTGGAAGTGGCACGCCCGTACTATATATTGATTGTGATTTCGCTGTTGCCGTACCTGTTGTTCTGCCTGCAGAAGCAGTTCCTCGAGGGCTTGGGCAATACGGTGGTGGCAATGATTATCGTGCTGACTATGAATGCGCTGAATGTGCTGCTGAACTGGGTGTTCATCTATGGTCATTGGGGTGCGCCCGCTATGGGTGCCACCGGTGCGGGTATTGCCACATTGGTTTCGCGCGTAGGGATGCCGATATGTATGTTTGCCGTCATAGCACTGCACCGTAACTGGCGCGGATACCTGCAGTTATTTTCGCGTAGTCTCTCGTCGTGGCGCGAGATATGCCATATTGCCAGAATCGGGTTCCCGATAGGCGGTCAGACATTCTTTGAGACCGTGACTTTCACTCTTGCGGTAGTGGTGGTCGGGTGGATTAGCAAAGAGGCAATTGCGGCGCATCAGATTGCTACGCAGGTGTCCAACCTCACGTTTATGCTGGCACTGGGTATCGGTGCGGGTACCACGATACGCGTGTCGCATCAGTTGGGGAAGGGCGATTTGCCGGCAGTGCGTATGGCAAGTAATGCCAGTATTCATTTGGTAATAATGATGAATACTATCGGTGCCGCCATAATGATCGGTTTGCGCCATTATATCCCGCTGCTGTTCACGGAAGATGCGGAAGTGATTGCCATTGCTTCGCAACTGCTTGTATTCGCGGGGCTGTACCAGTATTCCGACGGATTGCAGGCAGTCGGGGCGGCTATGCTGCGCGGTATCACCGATGTAAAAGTGCCGATGCTTATTGCTTTTGTTGCGTATATAGTTGTCGGTCTGGCGGTTGGCTATATATGCGCTTTCCCGTTGGGTATGGGTGCAGCGGGTATATGGATTGGTTTTATTGTGGGTCTCACTTTTGCCGCTGTTCTGTTTCACAGCCGTTTCAACCGCCTGTACAGACGGTTGCTTCACAATGTTTCCCATCATTCTTAGTCGCTTATGAAGTCTTTTTTTGATCGTAATGCGTTGTGGCTTTCTATGCTGCTTGGCGTGGCAGGGTATCCGATTTTCCGGCATCTGATGCCTGTGTTGCCGCCGATGATTTTTCTAATGCTGTTCTTTACTTTCTGCAAAGTCAATCCGCTTGATTTGCGTTTGCGTCGTTGGCATTGGGCGGTATTGGCGGTGCAACTTTTTCTCTCTGCCGGTATATATTATGCAATAATGTATATAGGTAAAGTTTTGCAGATTGATTCGGTTGCAACGAGTGTTATAGCTCAGGGCATAATGGTGTGTATCATTATGCCGACCGCCACGGCGGCTCCTATCATAGCGGGGAAGTTGGGCGGTTCCATTCAGAATCTGACCTCTTTCACCCTGTTGAGCAATATCGCTACCGCTATAGTAGTGCCTGCTTTTTTCCCCATAGTGAATGCCGAGTCGGGTATTACTTTTTGGACAGCCTCATGGCTTATTCTTCGCAAGGTGGGTCCGTTGTTGCTCGGTCCTTTTTTCGCCGCATGGCTTCTGCGCTCAGGCTATAATGCCTACCAACGCCGCAAGGGGACGGATAAGACATTTGTTCTCTCGCGCACTTGGACCTCTATGCCGTTTTATCTGTGGGCGGGTACGCTTGTCATTCTGATGGCGGACGTGTCCTACACGCTGGTAACCCGGCACTACGATTATCAGACGGTTCTGTGGCTCTGTACCGGTTCCCTGCTTGCTTGTCTGGTACAGTTTTATCTCGGCAAGCAGATCGGTTTTCTTTTTCCCGCCTCCACTATCGGCGTGGAATCCCATGATGAGGAAATCAATCCAGATGCGACGCCTCACGATATGTCTTCCGTGAGCCGTATAACGGCGGGGCAGGCTTTCGGTCAGAAGAACACCACCTTAGGTGTATGGATGGCGCAGGCGTATCTGAATCCGCTTTCCGCTATAGGTCCTGCCGCCTATATTGTCTGGCAAAACATATTCAACAGTTTGCAACTGCTCCATACAAGCAAAAAGAAACAGCAATAGAGACTATGAGACACGGTCGTTTTTTTATTCTCGCATTATGCATTACAGAGTGCGCATTATGCATTGCGAATACGAAGGCTTTCCCCACAGCCGAGGGTTACGGTCAGTACACTACCGGCGGTCGCGGCGGGAAGGTCTATTACGTTACGCGTTTGGACGATTGCCCGGACAGCGAATTGGTGGAGGGGACACTCCGCTGGGCGTTGCGTTCGGGCGATGATACACCGCGCACCGTGCTATTCCAAGTGTGCGGTACGATCTATCTCACCTCGAAACTCAAACTTGCCCATCCCAACATCACGATTGCGGGACAGACTGCGCCGGGCGGCGGTATCTGTATTGCGGGCGCAAACATTTATGTCTGCCAACCGAATGTGATAATCCGCCATATCCGTTTCCGTGCCGGCGATATGCCCAAGACAAACTATCCTTGTTTGAATGTGGAGAACACCCGCAATGTCATTATCGACCATTGCTCGTTTACATGGTCAATGGAGGAGTGTCTCACGCTCTACGACTGCGATTCCACCACCATACAATGGTCTATTATCGGAGAAGGGCTCTATAACTCCAAGCACCATAAAGGTACACGTTCCTATGCTATGCAATGGGGTGGGGAACACGCCACGATGCACCACTGCCTTATCAGCAACTGCCTCAACCGCACTCCGCGTTTCAATGGTGTGCGTGCTGAAGCCGACCTTGTTAATGGCAAACATAACCACGATGCGCAAGTGGACAACGAGTTTGTCAACAATGTGATTTTCAACTGGGGCAAGAAAAACTCGCTCTATGGAGGCGAGAACGATAGCACCAAGAACCGCCTTTCAGACGGTACGCCTGTCGGATATAATCACGTCTATATGGTCAACAACTATTTCCGTTGCGGTCCCGCCACGCAGGCAATAGGTCTCTCCCAACGCTATTTCGTGCAGGGCAGCAAGGCCGGGGATTATGGTCGTTGGTTTCTGAACGGCAACCGGTTCGAATTATCCAACCGGTACAACGGGGTCAAACCGTGCTGGCGCGATTCGGTGCTGCAATTGGTGAATGAAGATAATATGTACGGTTACATCGCTAATGACCCTAACCGTGCTTTCAACCTTGATGGTGCAACTGCCGACGAGGCACACTACAACCGCTATGTCCTTTCTGCTCCTACCTCCACCAGCGGTATCGTTGCGGAAGATGCCTATGCCGCTTATGGTGCGGTTACATCGTCTGCGGGAGCCTCGCTTCCCCGCTACGACGAGCAGGACAGTCGTATGCTTCGGGAGGCGGCAGGCATCATCGAACCGCAGTTTGCGGGCTCTACCAAACCTGCATGGCTCGGTATTATCGACTCGCAAAACGACATCCGTTTCTCCCGTCAGGACTGTTTCTTTGTGGGTGATGCCGTCGTTACAGGCTATCCTTTCTTGGATGCCGTTGCGGGTGATTCGCTCGCACTTGACACCGATGCCGACGGTTTGCCCGATGATTATGAAACCGAAACAGGTCTCGACCCGTTTGATTCCGCCGATGCCGCACACATCACGGAAACAGGTTATTCCGCCCTTGAGGTGTATCTCAACGGCGTGGCGGACGGCACTATTGACAAATCGCGCTACGAACATCTCCCCTATGTCTCGCAGCAGCCCTCTCTTCCGGAGAGTATTCCGCATACTGTCCATACATCTTCCCATACTGCCTACGACCTCCTTGGTCGCCCTGTTGCAGCCCCCGTACCGGCAGTCCCTTATATAAAGGACGGCAATATATATATACCGATTCATTGATACCGTTTATAAAAATCCGCTTTTTCGCCCTTTTGTGTTGTGTGTGTTGTATATTTTGTGTACCTTTGCGCTGTGTTTGGATACACAAACCTTAAACAAACAGATACAATATGCAAAAACAAAATGTTGTAGTGCGCTTCTGCGGCGATTCGGGCGACGGGATGCAACTCACGGGAACGATGTTTTCTTCCTTGAGTGCCATTCTCGGCAACGAGATTTCCACGCTCCCTGATTTTCCGGCAGAGATACGCGCCCCGCAAGGTACACTCGGCGGTGTATCGGGTTTCCAGGTCAACCTCGGCTATGGTGTACATACGCCGGGGGACAAAGCCGATGTGATTGTCGCAATGAACGCTGCGGCTTTGAAAGTCTGCACGTTAGGTTCCAAGTTCAATCACCCCGATGCCCGCTACAACGAGGCGGATGCTATGTACGGGAAGCAGGCGGTGGTGATTGTGGATATGGACGCTTTCACTGCCAAAGACCTTGAGAAAGCCCTCTATCGCACCGATAATCCGTTCCTCGAACTCGGTATTCCCGACACGGTGCAGATCGTTCCCGTGCATCTGACTGCGCTCACCAAAGAATCGCTCAAGGACTCGGGGTTGGACAACAAGTCCGTTCTCAAGTCGCGTAATATGTTCGCTCTCGGTGTGGTCTGCTGGCTCTTCGACCGCCCCATTGACAAGGCTATTCATTTCCTCGAAGGCAAGTTCAAAAAGAAACCCGCCCTTATTGCGCCGAACACCAAAGTCCTGGTGGACGGTTTCAACTACGGGCAGAACCTTGCTCTCTCTATCTCCAGGATACATACTGTTGAACCGGCGGATGCCAAGCAGCCCGAACACGGCACATATACTTCCATCGCCGGTAACAAAGCCACGGCGTGGGGGCTTATTGCTGCGGCGCAACGCAGCGGCAAACGCCTGTTCCTCGGTTCGTACCCTATTACGCCTGCCACCGACATCATGCACGAACTGGCAGCCCGCAAGGATATGGATGTGATGGTTGTGCAGGCGGAAGACGAGATTGCGGGTGTCTGCACCGCCATAGGTGCCGCTTTTGCGGGCGACCTTGCTTGTACTTCCACTTCCGGTCCGGGGCTCTCGCTCAAGTCCGAGGCCGTCGGTTTGGCTGTGATGGCGGAACTACCGCTTGTGGTGATTGATGTGCAGCGCGGTGGTCCCAGCACGGGGCTGCCTACGAAGACCGAGCAGACCGACCTGTTGCAGGCGGTCTATGGGCGCAATGGCGAGTGCCCTGCGGTGATCATCGCGGCTTCGTCCAGTGCCAACTGTTTCGATTTTGCTTTCGAGGCATGCCGCATCGCTATGGAGAATATGACGCCTGTCATCCTGCTTACCGACACCTATCTCGCCAATGGTACCGCCCTCTGGCGTATACCCCGTTTGGCAGACCTGCTCGAGATACACCCGCAGTCGGTACCTGCCGAATTAAAAGGCAAGTACAACCCCGCTCTTCGCGATGAGCGCAATGTACGCTACTGGGCGTACCCCGGTATGGAGGGCTACGAGCACCGCAATATCGGTCTGGAGCGTGATGCCGAGCGTGGCACTATCTCCACTAACCCCGAGAACCACGAGATTATGGTGCGTACCCGTCAAGCCAAAGTGGATCAGGTGGCACAGCGTATCCCGCTTCTTCAGGTGCAGGGCAACACGCAGAGCGATACCCTGCTGGTCGGATGGGGAAGCACAGAGGGGCACCTCCGTGTAGCCGCACGCGAACTCAATTGCGCCCTCGCCCATTTCAACTATATCAACCCTCTGCCGCTCAACACTGCAGAGGTCTTGCATGCATACAAGAAAGTGGTGGTATGCGAACTCAACAGTGGGCAGTTTGCCTCGCTCCTGCGCTCGCACGTACCTGATGTTAATCTATTGCAATACAACGAGATAATGGGACAACCCTTTGCGGTTGAACGTATTGTTGAACACGTAAAAAATCTGCACTAATGGACGCTTCTCAATTCAAATCCGACCAATATGTACGTTTCTGTCCGGGCTGCGGCGACCATGCTATCTGTGCCGCCCTACAAAAGGCTATGGCGCAAATAGGTGTCCCTACCTATGACACCGTGGTCATCTCGGGTATCGGCTGCTCCAGCCGTATGCCGCACTACCTCAATACGTATGGCTTCAATACCATTCACGGGCGTGGCGGCGCGGTCGCTACGGGCGTCAAGACCTCCCACCCCGAACTGACCGTCTGGCAGATGACGGGCGACGGCGATTGTCTGGCTATCGGCGGCAACCATTTCATTCATGAGATCCGCCGCAATGTGGATCTGAATATATGCTTGTTCAACAACCGTATCTACGGGCTTACCAAAGGGCAGTATTCGCCTACTTCGCCCAAAGGGTTTGTCTCTAAGTCCAGTCCCTTCGGCACGGTCGAGCGCCCCTTCGTTCCCGCCGAACTCGTCTTCGGTGCTCGCGGTACGTTCTTTGCCCGCACGCTGGATGTCGATATGCCTACCACCGTCGATTGTATGGTGCAGGCGCAGCGGCACAAGGGCGCATCGGTGATCGAATGTCTGGTCAATTGTGTTATCTTCAACAACGGCACCCACTCTTGGATTGCCGACCGTGAGACCCGTGCCGACCGTTCCATCGTTCTACGTCACGGGGAGAAAATGCTTTTCGGTAAGGACAATGACAAAGGTCTGGCTCTCGACTATTCGCAGGGTCTTATCCCGCGTCTCATCGTCGTACCGGCAGACGATCCGCGCGTCCTCACCCACGATGCACACGAGCAAGACCCGACGCTCCATCGTATGCTGGCGCTTATGGGGCAACAGCAGTATATGGAGGTGGGCAATACGCCCTCCGACAATGACCTACCCATCGCCCTTGGTGTCATTCGTGATGTCGAAGCCGAGACCTACGACCAAGCCGTCAATGCCCAGATCAACGAGGTGCGCTCCCGTAGCAAAGCGCAGACATTCGACCAACTCACCACCACCTTAGAGCAGTGGGAAATGTAAGAATAGTAAACTATGTGACAAACGATATAAACCCACTAACAAAATACATTGTCAGGGCAACCGCATCAAAATAATAGCATATTTAGTATGATTCTGAAAGAATACGTGTAGTGCTATACTATTTTCTGTACAAAACATTATCCATACTTAACGATGCAAGACGATAAGGAGTTTTTGACGATGCGGGACGCATCGTCTCCACAAACACAGCAAATTCATACGGTTTGTGCCAAACCGACTGCAGACGGGGCGTCCGCGTCCTAAAAATAGGCGTATGGTCAATTTGCAGGCTGAGAAGTGGGTAGTATGTCTCTATGGGTCAATTTGCAGGCTGGAAGAATGGTGGTATAAATTGCCCCTAAAAATCTCTCTGTTGGGGATTGGCGGATAGTCTGTTTGCCGTTTTGATAGGCATCCGACATCTCCGTTGCCGGCAATGGAACACCACTGCGAAACTGATGTCGGCAGACCAAGCATTTGTACAATTGCACGCCCTTGCGTGTGCCATTTTTCTTTGTTTTGACCGCCCCGCACAGAGGGCACTTTTTCTTGTTCATTTGTGGCATTTTTAGGGATTTTGAATGCCACAAAGATACTATATATCAGTAAAATACAAAGAAATAAGCCTGCAAATTGCCCCATAGAGCGATTAGTCCTATTCTTTTTGTATTGCATTTGTCTTGGACGGTTCTTAGGGATGACAGGGGGCAAAAATGTACCCCAAAAATTGCGTTTCTAAATGGACATTATATTGCACGGGGAGACGCACTATTGGCAAAAGACAATGTCCAAGACATCATTGAGTATAACAAACGTCTGATAAACAAAT
>DGIN01000087.1:21650-22453 GCA_002387325.1 Bacteroidales bacterium UBA4621
ATTTGTTTATCAGACGTTTGTTAATTTATCAGGCAGTTAATGTACCAGACAATTGTTGATATAGCCGGCAACTTATTCCGCTTGCATAGAACGGCGGATGGCGGCTTCCATACCGCGTATTTCGGCGAGTTCGCGGAGACGACCGAGAAGGGTGTAGCCCGGGTTGGTGCGTTTGCCCTTGGCGAGGTCATCGCAGATACAATGGCCATGGTCGGGACGGAGGGGAATGGCGCACCCACGCTGCTGCTCCACCTCCACCATAGCACGGAGAAACTCATAGGTATCAAGGTCTCCCTCGAACGTCCATTTCTCGTAGAAATCGCCATCGGGTGTTTGGCTGACGGCACGGAGATGGACAAAGTTGATGCGATTACCGAAACGGCGCATCATACCTATCAGATCGTGCTTGCCTGCGCCGCCGAAGGAACCTGTACAGAGACAGAGTCCGTTGCTCTTGTTGGGCACGGCATCGACGAGGGCTTGAAAATCGTCCGCCGACGAGAGGACACGCGGCAAGCCCATAATAGGCATAGGCGGGTCGTCGGGGTGGATAACCAGCGAGACACCCGCTTGGTCTGCCACAGGGCAAACCTCGTGCAGGAAGAAAATCAGGTTCTGCTGCAATCGCTCGCGGGTGATACCCCTGTAGCGCAGGAGTTGCTCGCGGAACTGCTCCAGCGTAAACGACTCCTCCGCACCGGGGAGTCCCATAATCATCGTGCGGGTAAGCGTCTGCTTGTCCTCCTCGGTCATCTGCTCGTAGCGGGCACGCGCACGGGCTTTCTCCTCGGCGGTGTATTCGG
>DGIN01000041.1 GCA_002387325.1 Bacteroidales bacterium UBA4621
ATTAAATCCCGTGTATTAAAATAGGGTCAGTTTGTCAAAGAAAGACAAACAGCAGCGGAATGAGGATACCGATCAGGAACTCGATACCGCCTATCCCTGTCAAGCCGTGCTTGCCTTTGAGCATAAACAGCCCCGAAACAATAATCAACACCAGCGCAACGGCAAAGACATCGGAGAAGCATGTCCACGCCTTGCCCGGGTTGTAGTGCAGTTTGCTGAGACTGCCGAGAATAGGGCGTTTCTTCATTTGCTCCAATACAGCATTGCCCGTGGAGAGGTTCACCACCAAGTTGCTATTGCCCTTCAGGAAGACTTTCAGGGTATTGTCATCGGGGAAATAGTGCTGTATCTCCTGCCCTTGTACGCCGCAAGCGGCAAGCCATGCGTCAATAGTGGTCTGCGTAATATCCGCACGCGGGGTGGCAGCAAGAGCATACTCTGTACGTGTGATAGAGTACTGGCTGTTGAACGAGTTCTTGTGGTTGAGGGCAATACCGCTGATGGCATAGACCAGAAGCATCCCCGCAAACACATAACTCAGGTCGCGGTGAATAATACGCAACCACTTGCGCACCTTGGCACCCCTATCGGCTTTCTGCTGTTCCATAGTGATTTGTCTATTACGCCGTGTGGGTATAACGACGCGAGCCGCATCGTCCCCCAACAGCGAAGTTACTCGTTGATGATTTGGTAGGAGACCGCCTCGGCATAGTAGCCCTTGATGGCAGCCTTCTCTGTCTCGCAGCCGTTGCCGTCGGTGCCGTGTTGCTCGGCAGGGTTGTCGGCTGTTACAGGTTCGGGTTGGATTTCAAAAGCGTGCAGCACGCCCTTGACGCGGACGATATTGTTGATGCAGGCAGCATCGAAATTACCCATTTTGGCTCCTTCCACACGCAGGATACGTGGGCGGATAATGGTGTCATTGTCCGTATAGATGGTGTCCGCCTGCGTCCCCATAAGGAAGGCTTTGCGACCGCCGTGCTTGCAGAGGTGGCTGCATACGCCTTGAAAGGTGATAGTGTCGCCAAGAAGCGAGTCGGCTTGGGTGTACACCTCATCGATGGTGTAAACGGTTTCCTGTTTTTCAGCATGTTTGGAGCATGATGCCAAACCGATAACAGCCGCAAGGGCTGCAAAGAACATGATTTTTTTCATACTATTGAGATATTTTATTTTCATAACACAATTGTGGCTGTCCTATACCACCGACAGGACAGCCACAATTACCGTGCCAATTATCAGAGTTGCTATAGTGTCCATTTAGAAACGTATAGTTTCCATTCAGGAACGCAATTTTGGGGCAGGTTTTTGACAAATAATTTGTACAAATCAGAAAAAAGCAGTACCTTTGCGCTCTGCTATGGTGTATTGAAATTAAATTGATTAACTACTATGTATATTTTTCTTACAATTCTTATCGTTATTGCAGCCGTTCTGCTGACGTTGTTGGTACTTGTACAGAACAGTAAAGGCGGCGGTTTGGCAAACAGTTTTGCAGGCGGCAACCAAGTGATGGGTGCGCCAAAGACGGCTGATTTTTTAGAGAAGACCACATGGACGCTCATTGCCATTATTGTTGTATTGAGCATTGCCGCTGTAGGTTTCAGCAAAGGTCAGCATCACGGAGATGCCGATGCAAGCCGGATTAGCGACCAAGTACACGAGGCAGCTGATGCAATGCAGCAGCCTGCTGTTCCTGCTGCCACTAATGCTCCAGCGGCTGATTTCAATGCAGAGAGTGCAGGCGATACAGACGAAACTGCAGAGTAATCTCTTCTCTGATTGCCAATAAAACAAGGGCCACCCTGTCGGGCAGCCCTTGTTTTATTGGCAATCAGCACTTGTTCAACAGGTTGTTTCTTTTCCTTGTCCAACGGTGCCGTTTGGTACTTGACCTTACGGAAATCTATTTTCCCCAAGTCGATACAGCGAATGGTGGCATTATACATTGTGCGGTAGAAGATACGTCTGCCTTGCAGGTCGCACGCTACCGTCCACTGTGTGGCACTCGGTATATCAGCTATCTCCTGCCCTTCGGCGAACTGCACCCCGATGGGAATATCAAAATTGTTGAGGATATGGAAGGCTTCGGATACAGTTTCCCCAGTGGTGGCAAGTTTAGGGGCGGTTGATTGGAAGAAAGCGGCACGCACGAAGCGTGAAGGCGGAGTCATATCACCCGGGATACCATGCAGTCCGCCTCCTCCTCCAAAGGCGGTAAGTGTGAGGTCTCCTATCCTGCGCGTATGAATAGTGCCGGTGGAGAGGTTGATATAATTATTCAGGTTGGTCAGATGCCACTCAAATCCCGGTGCGTTGGTCAGCACGCCGAGTGCGTTTTCGTAGAAATGGACCTGTCCTTCTGTAATCTCTATCACGACCTGGCGCCCTGTCTGTTCGGTTACTCTCCAATGTACGGTGGAACTACGCGGGTCGATGCCCACCACATGTATCAAGGGCATTGCGGCTTTCAGTTCATCAATCGTTTTGAAATTGCTCAATATCCACGCCACCAATTGGAAATCACTCACGGTCTGCGCTTGGAGGGCTTCGTCATATGTTTCGTATTGCCCATAAGCAGGGAAATAGAACAGCCCTGCTTCCAGTCCCGCCTCGTTCATCCCGTTCATGACAAACTCCGGTTGCTCTACCGTCAGCCCGACATAGCCGTATTTGGCGGTAAACCTCTTTCCGTTTTGTGTGCCATCCGGAAGGAACGACTGTTGTTTATGCCCTCTCGGGACAACGACATAGCCGCTATTGAGTGCTTCAGCCGCCCACTCGATGGTTCGTGCCGTAACCACGTTCCCCTGCTGCGTCTGAAGCGTAATGCCCGTACAGGCGTATGCGTCAGGGAGACAAGAAGACAGACATAGCCATGCTATGCCCCAATAAAGTACTGTCCGCTTCATAATAAAAAGAATTTAGAGGTTAATAATCGGATATATGCACATTCAGTCATATATTATGACAGCGACAAATATAGTGCCACCATTGCGCACTTATGCATTTTAATGTTGCTTTTGTGCATTTCATATCAATCCGATGAGCGTCCAACAAGTATAGTTTGTCCGTTTCTTTTGCTGTAATTCTCTGTATGTGAGATAGTTAGCACACCCGTTGATTGAGCATACAAGCGATTAAAAACAGGCAAATTCATAACTACCTGAAATACAAGCAAAAACAACCTAATCACATTGTACATTCAAATAATCGTTTGTATCTTTGCAAAAGATTTAACATCAAAGTGTGGAACAAGACCGATAATCACATAGCCGTAAGAGGCCGTTTCGTATGTTCCGTCCCCACACTTTTACATCCGGAAACAGGATAGTTCGTACGAATCACATATACCCGGTAGCATAAGGGCAGGGTAAAGGACGAAGGACGAAGGATGCATCCAAGTGCCGGCAAAAAGACATAATGAAACGTATCTGTAATTCGACGCAGGACGATAAGGTGTTCTGCTCAAGCCACAGGGTTTCGTGTCGGTACGGCACTCAGTGCGCAAGCGCACCTGCCTTACGCTTCACGTCATCACAAACACAGATAACGACGCGGGACGCGTCGTCTCCACAAGCGAAGCATAGTCATACGGTTTAGGGCAAACCGACCGCGGACATACGGTATAATTTTACGAAAAACGACATTGAAAAAGAGACTGCCCGACAACTATAGTCGGGCAGTCTCTTGATTTTGTACGTATTTATTGGCGATTGTATGCGTGTTGGTGTTTATTGTACCAACAGTTTGATTCTGGAGGTTCCGTGCTGCGTACTGAGGCGGACAGTATAAACGCCTGCGGCAGGTAGTCCGGGCAGGGTGGTAACCGGTTGTTCCGTGCGGAACACGATCTGTCCTGTGGCGTTGTAAACTGCGACCTCAAAATCAGCCAGCAGTCCGGTGTCATTCATCAGGATGTGTACCGGTTCACCGACACGGACAGGGTTGGGTGCGACAGTGATATTCAGAGCGGATGTCTGTTCAATGGAGGTAGGCAACAGGACGTGTACACGGAGTGTGATGTTGCAAATGCCCCCTGCGCTCTCTACGGGGAATTCGTAGTAACCGTCCGCCGTGCCTTCTTCTATGATTACTTTGCCGTCGTAGATATAGGGAAGGCTGTTGGTATACACCGAATCATAGACATATCCGCTTTCGTCAGCCACGAACAAGTGAAGGGTTACGGTAGAGTCGCATCCTTGTGCGGAGGTGTCGGTTTTTCGGTAGTAGCCTGCTTTGTTTTGTGTGAACCAGCCGTCGGAATACCATTCCCCGCTGCAGATTGCGCGACTGATGGCGGTATGGAGTGTTTTCTCTTCGGTGAAGATGATATAATGCATTGTAATGCTGTCGCAACCGGTAAGAGCCGAGTTGACGGTATCGTATGCGATAGTATTATAACGGTAAGTCTGCCCGTTGAGTACAAACTGCCCGCCGGCGCATATACTGTCAAACACTTCGATGTGCTGTACAGGTATAACGCTCAAATCCAAGAGATGAATACTATCACATTTCCCCTCATTGGCGACGAAACGGCGGTAGGTGGTTGATGTCTGTCCCACCACATCGAAGCCATACCCTGTGAAGCGTTCCCCCTCACAAACCGTCCCTGTATATCGGGCGGTATAAACCGGATTGACCACAACGGTAAGGTCCGTAACCTCAGTCATGTCATCGGATACGATACGGTATTGGTTCTTCCCGAGACTGAGTTGCTCGGCAGGATATTCGATACCATGATTGCCATAGTCGTCCCCCTGGCAGATCGTATCGTTGTAGGTATGGAGAGCCGCGCGGCTGACCGTTACATTATCCACCATATAGAAATTGTTCTGCGCCCCCTTCATTTTCTCGGCGTAGAAAGCGATACGCACCACATGTCCCCTGTACCGACTCAAATCAACGAGGAAGCGGTTAGGCTGCATTTGCAACGCGGAAAGCGGGTAGTCTGCCTTTGCGTTCGGATCATTCGACCAAAGCGTTACATTGCTCCGCTGCCATGTAGCCCCGTCATCGTCCGAGACAGCCACCATGAAATACTGCGAAGAATCCAAGTTAGCCGGTTCGGGTATCGGTGCCGAGTACGAGCCCGCCGACACAGCCGCATCAAACCCGAGCAGCACATTAGCGTTCTCCTGTGTCAAGTCGATACCCGGAGACACCGCCCAACCATAGTCGGATTGTTCCACACGCATGCTGATGTGTGCATCATTGAAACAAATCCGGTTGGTAGTATCACGCGACCATATGCTTTTGAAGACGACTGGGTTCAACGGAGTGCCATTGAACACATCGGCAGCAAGAGATTTATAGACCGTCCAATCGCTATTGAAGCGTTTTCCGTTCTCAAAATCTTCCTGATAGCGGAGGTTGTATGCCGTAGTGAAAGCGACAGGGATAGTCCAAGCCGATGTGCCTCCGTCGGCACATATCTGGCGCAGACGCAGGTAGTAGGTGGTGGTAGGTGTGAGGTTTTTGACCGTGTAGGTATTGGTGTTTCGTATAGTGTCGGAGAGTATAACATCTTCAAAATACGAATCGGCCGCCACCTCTATCTCGGCTGTCATCGGGTCGTTGATGCTCTTGTTGCGACAGGATACCACCGCCTGGCAGGAAGAGACATTGCCCACCCTGACATCTTTCAGTCCGCGGCAGGAGGCTATGGGTACAGTGTCCAACGCTATATTCTGCAGATGGAGATAATTTTCTCCGCCTCCGGTGGCATCCAAAGAGGAGTAGAAACCGATATGGAAAGCCAGTCCCGCATAAGCAGACAGATCGAGTTCGTAAGTATCGCCATCCACAGCGATGTCGCTGTATTTGTATTTACCTCCATTTTCGCGCCATGTCCAGCCTTTCTTTTCCGACCATGTGCCATCGGTGGAAACCAAGACAGAGAAAGACTGGTTCTTGTAGTTGGAGGGTTTCGGATTGATTCCCTCCGCTGCGCCATAGGAGGCGGTAAGTGCCATATCGAAAGAGAGTGTTACGGGTGTGCCGGGTGCTATGTTGGTCAGGTCTATCAGCGGTGTTTCCAACAGCGAACTATACGTATAGGTACGTATATAGGCGTGGTTTTCCTTGAACACCCACCCTGCTTTTCCGACCTGCCAACCGGAGAAAGACGAGGTTTGCTTATACAGTTTGTCCAGACTGCCGGTATAGCGTGTCCATGTGCTGTCTATCTCTTCGTTCCAATGTGTGGATTCGAAGAAGGGAACAGCGTATGCCGCCCTGATGATGAAGGGTCCTGCCCATTCGGAGGTGTCTCCGGGTTGACAAATTTTGCGTGCATAGACATCGTATAATGCCCCCGGGGTCAGTTCTCTGACTATGGTGATGAGAGGAGTGTCGGAGGTTGCGGCATCTCCCGGTATCAATGCACCGTTATGCTCCACCAGTGCGGCCTGGTAGCGGAACGAGTCATCGGTTTCGGGTGCGTTGAGCCTCAAGACCGCCTTGTGAATGGTAATGTCCATAGGTGTGATGCTTTCTACGGAAGTACAAGCCATTGTAGCAAAGCCGAACGGTCCTGTCCATTCCGTCCACGTACTGTCAGCGCATTGCATACGGGCATAGACATCGTAGTTGACATTGGCTTCCAAACCCGTGAGGACAACCACATTCGTGTCGCTTTTGAGTGCCGCAGCATCGGAGAAATGCGCACCGTCTGGCATACAAACATACTCTACCGCCAAAGCGTGTTTGATACTTGGCGAGTGGAATCCTACCGTAGCCGTATGGTACGTGGTGTTTCTGAGGACCATATTCTGAACGGGTGTACACCCGACAGAAGACAGAGTATCGATGACAAGGTCTTTGATGTGTATGGCACTATTGCCGTTTCTGTTGAGCGATTCCGCATAGAAACCGACAAAGATACGCTGTTGCGCATACTTGGTCAGATCAATCGTATAGCGTTTGCCCGCAACGGGGATAGCAGCATAAGAATAGTCCGCACTGCCCGTTTCGTTCCAAACGGCAGCCGGTTCCCACGTTTCTCCCCCGTCTGCAGAAACCAATATTTTGAATTGCTGATCAATAATTTTATCGCCTGAGGGGGCAGATATAGGTTGAGAGGTATTCGTCAGTGCCAAATCGAAACTCATTTCGACAGTTTCAGAAGAGAGCGTTGTAAAGTCAAGCATAGGTGTTGCCAACATATAACGGGTAGGGTCGCTATTGCCTCCATACCACAGATTGATATATGTGTGCGGTGCGCCGAACACATAGTCCGACCCCTGCTCTGCACGCCACCCGCTACGGGTCGTCAGGCGTGTAAACTTGCCTTGTGCATCACCTTGCCATCTGCTCCATTCGGGGCTGAAGGCATCGTCCGCCCATGCCAACGGGTTTTCATAACGCACCCCATAATTGGTTTTGAGGATGTAAGGGCCTGTCCATACGGATGTGTCGCCTATGCCACATACGGAACGGACATAGACATCATAGGCGGTATTCATCCGCAGACCACTGATACGGAATACCTTGTCGGATGTATCATATACCTTTGCAGAGGTAATATCCATACCGTTTTCGCCATACGCATACTGCCAAGCCGCAGCCGTATCGTTGGGGACGATAGTACATTCCGCCGTTGTGCCAACGGTTTCAAAGTGCATATCAGCAGCCCCGAAGCACGGTATATCATATTCCGCCAACTCGGCATTGGCTACGTGAATGGTGGTGGGGGTAAAATTATACCCACCGGCAACTTTCGTTCCCTCGATTAAGGCTATATTGATGGTTTTGCCGGCATATCGTGTAAGATCAAGATAATATCTCCATCCGCGCCCGTTAGGAATGGCACTATACAGATAATTTGCATTTCCAGTACTATCGCCCCACACAACGGTTTCCTCTTCACTCCACGTTTTACCGCCGTCTGACGATAGAGCGATATAGAATGAGTTGCGGTCGGTCTTCTTCGGTGCATTGGCAGAAAGAGTGTCCGTAAGTGCCAAATCAATACCGAAATAGAGATGTTTGTGGCCCTGTTGCGGCATCAAATTAACAGAAGGAGAGATAAGCCAATAAGCATCCTGCGCACGCCCTGTACAGCAAATATGGTTATGCCCGAAAGCCCTACTTCCATCGCAGGCTTTCCAGCCAGCAGGTGTGTTTGCCTCTTTCAGTTTTTGTGTGCCGGCGAATACCGAAGCAGGTTCACCGGTGTAGCGTTTCCAATTATGGAGGGTGCTATCGAAAGGCACAGTGTACGGTACCCCCTGCGGTGTCTGCAATTCGACAGGTGTACACCAAACAGAAGTGTCCCCTTCGGAACAGATAGAACGTGCATATATTTTATATAGTGTACTCAACGCCAGGTTGTGCAGCGTAACGTTCACGTCCTCTGTCAAGATATGCGGCATATTTTGCAGGGGTACGGAATCAAGCCCATAGGCGATTTCCCATTTAGTGGCTCTGTCAGCAGGAACGAGTGTGATATTGGCAGCAGTATCCACAGTATTGATACGGATGTTTTGCACGCCGAAGCATGTGGTTGACCCAGTACTCAAATAGAGGTGGTTGATACCAAGGCACGCTGATTTGATGGCATTATTAACAAAAGCGATGCGGATTTTCTGCCCTGCAAAACGTGTGAAATCGATAAAATAGTTTTGCCCTTTAGCAGGAATTTCCGCATAGTGGAAATCCGCCGTATCGGCTTCAGACCATATCCAGCGGTCCTCTTCTTCCCATGTCTTGCCGTTGTCCGTGCTGACCAACACATTGAATTGATTAGCCTTTCTATTGGCAAGTGGAGGCGAAACAAGTCTAGTAGGATTAGAGGTTAGAGCCATATCCATTTGGAGAATGATGGTCTCCGCTCCGCTATTGGGTGTCAGGTCGATCTGAGGGGAGATGAGCCAATGGGTATTCTTTGCATCATAGGTACAATAGATGTTGGCATCATTGAGAACGGTTTTGTCAGCGGTAAATTTCCATTTAGAGTTGTTTGCGTCTATCGGCAAAGAGTCGGTAATGGAATAAGCAATGGGCATGGAACAGGTTGTCCAGTCGCTCAATGTGGCAAACGGTTCACTATACGGAACGCCATACGTGGTGGTGAATTGCAATGTATTGCTGTAGTCGCTCTCCTGGTTACCGGCACACAATTGCCATACGCGCACGAAATAGGCAGTGCCTTGTGCCAAGTCATGCAATGTATGCGTCAGACCGGCAGAGACAGTATCTTTTTTGGAATGCGCAAAAGTAGCGGTTGTGGCGTACTCAATGACAGTAGGAACATCGGTTCCTCCCTGCCAAGAAAGTGCAGCAGTCGTAAAATCAACCGATGATATTATCAACGAATCGGGTTTGGCACACGGCATAGCCAAACGCAGGTTGGCAATATGTACATCGCTGGAGTTTTCCGCCCTGGTAGCGGTCTTATAGAGCGCGATGCGCACCCGTTGCCCCGCATAACGGCTCATATCCAATTCAATGCGTTCGCCGGTGGCACTAAGACTTGACAGTTGGCGGAAAGCATTGCCCGTATTGGCAAATATCCATTGATTATTGCTATTCCAGGTCGCCCCGTTATCGGTGGAAACCAACACACGGAACTCCTGCTCATCCGTATTGGCGGGTGCGGCGTTACTTCTGTGAGCCGTCAGAGCCAAATCAAACGACAAAACGGTTTCGGTATCGGCGGAGCGAATGCCTATTTCCGGTGAAACCAACCATTTGTCAACACATAGTTCAGTTGCATTGGACAACTCGCCTACCAAATGGTTGGCAGGTAATCCGTTGTCAGTGGTGCAGATAGTCCACTCCTCCACAGAGCCAGTAGTGGGTGTGGGCAATATGCCATCGAAAGCGGATTGAACAGGGCCGCCCAGTGCCGTCCAGTTCTGCGGTAGAGATATACCGCCGAAAGTCTCCGTATAGGGTGCGACATAAGGCATATTCAGCGATTGGGTTACCGCAGTGGAACACCCCTCTTGTGTGATGCGCAGGTAATACGTATTACCATGTGCCAGTCCGCTGAAATCGCACGAGGAACGACCGGTTGTGAGTTGCGTGATAATATGTGAGAAGTCGGCATAGTCCGACAATTCGATATGCACCGCTTCCGGTATGCCATAGGTTTTCCATGAAGCCTGTGCCGTAGTATCGGACGTAGGAACAAATTGCAGGTTGCGAACACCCAGACAAACGGCATCTTTCCTTGTCAATTGTACCGAGTCGATGTACATTTGGTTGCTTGTGTTGTCCGTTTCCAAATAGAAAGCGAAGCGTACAGGTTGTCCCACGAACTCAGATACATCCATTGTAATTTTCCGTGCATTCAACCCGAAGCGGTTGTAATTATGTTCGCCTGTACTGTCGCACGACCAGAACACGGCATTGCGTTTGCTCCATGTGTTGCCCTCATCGGTTGATACGCATACACCCAGACGATCGTTTGTTGCCTGTTGCGGATTTTGGGCGATATTACTATACTGATTGGCACAAAGGGCTATGTTGGCAGAAAGGGTTACAACGCCCGGTTCGGTCTTTGACATATCAATGACAGGGGAGATGAGCCATACATTCTGTTTTTTTATCCATGAGAAACGTGCGTGATAGGTATCAATACCCGTCAAGCCGTCCTTTACATAGTTCTCCAATGACCAGCCGGCAGAGGTGTTCATCTCTGCAAGGGTGATGCTATCTTTTTTCCATAGGGCGGAACAAGTGTGCCATATCCCCGCACTGATACTATTGGCATCAAACGGTTCCAAATAAGGCACTCCGAGCGTGGTGGTAAAAGTGGAGGCTGATGACCAGCGGCTTTTCTCACCATCGTCACACACTCCGCGTACATAAGCATAGTACAGCGTAGCCGGACGCAGCCCCGTAACAGTGTATGTGCCGGGATTGACAGTGGTATGCACAAGTGCCGTTGTAACGGTATCGGGACGGACAGGAACGGGTGAAACAATTATCTCGTATTGCGAAGCATTGCCTGTCCAATTCAGCACTGCGCCATCGACAAAGACGGAATCTGCCTCCAAATCAAAGATTTGCAAGCACCGACGGATAGGTTCGATAAACACATTGTCTATATAGACATAGTTGGTAGAGTCGCTTCCCGCTTCGGAAAGGAACATAATGCGGCGTCCGAAATTTCCGTCAATGTCGCCCGTATAATCCGCCAAACTGACCACATACGTACGCATAGCGGCAGAATCAGCAGAATACGGAAGGACTAATTCAGAAAGCGGGGTAAAAGTATAGCCGGGGTCTGCAGGGTCTGAAACAACGCCCACCGACAGGCGGTGTATATTGTCAGCATCTTGGGAATACGTTGCGGCAGAGAACACCAACTGGTACTTATTGATGTTGTCCCCGACCATAAACTCAGGCGAGACAGCATACGCACCATCCGATTCGTCGGCTGCGGCAGAGGATTTTTTCAGTTCCAACACAGCACCGAAATTCTCATTTTCGACACGCTGCGGTACAGTTCCTACACCGAGGTCGGAAATAAATCCGGTAGTCCAACAATGTTCCGTTGCAGGGTCAACAAAAGTCTCATAGTACGTGTCAGGATCAACAGCGGCACATTGTGTATATAGCGTGACGATATGCCAATCCAAGTCGTTCTGACAGGCTTGTCGTCCCCGTACATAATACGTGGAGGCAGGTTCCAAACCGCTGACTTGCACAGCATTGGCAGCGATTGTGTCATTGAAGACAAACGTTGTGAACTCCGGTTCTTTGCTAATCTGTATGATAGCCGGCTTGGGATTGATACCATTGAGCAGCCATACAACAGAAGCGGTATTATCGGCATTTACCGCTGCACGAAGCGATGACAGCCCGCCGCATTGCGTATCCTGTACGCGCAATGAGACATTATCAACAATAATGTAAGTAGAAGTGTTGGACACAGCCGATTCCGCATAGAAAGCCACTTGAATGGTTTTACCTACGTATTTGGTGATGTCTATAGAAACGGATTGTGCTTCGCCCCATCGCAAATCATTATTCAGACTATGATGTCCGTTTCCGTCGTTGCTCCATACCGTAGCGTTGGCAGCACGCCACGTTTTACCGGCGTCCTCACTGACAACAACCATAAACTTATCATCAACGCCGGCCTGACCGGGTTGATCATCGGGTCCCGGTTTAACTGCCAAATCGAACCGCAGTTCTACGTTTTCATTCTCTTCGGCATCAATATACCATGAGGGGCTGACGAGCCAATAGTAGTAGTCGTAGTCGGTGATATACGCATAGGCGACATAGCCGGACATGGGCGAGAGGACGTGGTCGCTTTTATTGGTCAGTTGCCAGTGCTTGCTCGGCGTTTCGGGTCGCTCCGTGAGAGCCGCACCTGCGAAGACATCAGCGGCTGCACCATACATCCGTCTCCAACCGTCAGGGAATGCGGAATAGAGGAAATCTTCCTCAATAGGCAGCCCTTGCGGAGTGGTAAAACTATAGGTAACGTCGTTTGTTCCCATCGTGTCCGTTCCGCAAACGGTTTGCAGGGTTATGTAGTAGGTGGTCAGTGGTGCCAGGTCGTTGAAGCGGACGTTGGGTGAAGTAACTGTTTGATAGTTGGCTTGCACCATAGAACGTTTTTTGGCGATGCCCACTTTCCACGCTTTCATTCCGCCGTCGTTCCACGTAACTTCGGCACTGCGGGCGTGTACATTGATATTGATGTTGCTTGCTTCGCGGCAATCAGTCAGCAGAGAAACGACAATCTCGTCAATCAAGTTGACACTCACATCGTTTGCCCCCGCGTCCATAGAGCGGAAAGCAATGAACTTTCCCTTTCCCTTGTACGAGTCGAATGAGACCAAGCAGCGGCTGTATGCGGTAGAACCGGCGGAAAAGGATGCTACAGGCGTAAAAGTGGAAAGGTCGTACGGGTCGGTCATCACGCCTACCGACAATTGTCCGACTGAGGTCTGCGTAGCTGTGGCGTGACTGAAAACCATTTTCATCAGGTTCAAGCCGGTAGTGGCTTCCGGGAGGACAAACCACGTATCCGTACCGCACAGTTGCAGGTGCGAGCCGACGGCATTAGGGGCAGCCGAACTGATACGCGGATAGGCATTGAGCGCGGGCGTGATATTGGTAAGCGGATAGAACACCGAAGCGGCTCCCATGGGTTGTCCTGGCAGGCGCAACTCATTTGCCAAACCGGAAAGCAGTATTTCCCCCGAAGCGGGTTCAAAACTCTCTTTGTAGGGGATATTGTCAGTAACGGCAGGCATAGCGGCAGGTATGCGCAGGGTTACAGGGAACGACCACGGGGATGTCTGCCCAAGCCGGGTGGCACGCGTATAGACATACAGGGTTTTGCCTGTAAACAGTCCGTCGGTTTTATAGACAGCAGCCGAAGGATTGTCAATACCCCGTTGCGAATACAGGATATCCGATTGAGGCACATTGCCGTCCCGCCGGTAGGATGTAGCAATACAAAATTCCCACGAGTCGGCATTGTGGATACCGGCAGAGAGTGTGAATCCCTGCGATGTTACATTGGTGCAGCGTATATGGGTGGGGGTGGCAGTAGCCGGATGGTATATTTCCACATTGTCGATATAGACGGCATTCTGCTCTTTTGTGTCGGAAACAAAGGCTATGAATTTACCGGTACCTGTATAGTCCGCCAAAGAGACCGATATGCGTTTGAACATATATGAAGTCTCCACTCTGACCGTGTCTATGGCTTGGAAAGTGCTTAAATCGGAGGGGTCTGTCATCACGCCGACCCTGAGTTCGGCGGCATATCGTGTGTTGCCGATGGAGATACGGTCGTAGGCGGTAATCCAGAAAGTGATTTCCACACCTTGCAAGGAGGAAACCAATATCTCCGGAGTGGCGGCATACACATATTTTCCCGCATCCACTGGGAGGTTCTCATACGTGCGTGCGCCGGCAAAGGAGAGATAGAGCGTGGAATCCAAAGCGTATGGCGCACGGTCACTACGGTTACCACCTTTATAGACAAACGGCACTTGTGCATCGATATTGCTGCCGATAGTCCAGCCTGCAGGTTTTCCGTACATCTTGCTTCCCGCCAGAGAGACTGTATTCTCAAAGTTCTCGGTGTATGGAAGTGTAGCGGTAGTGAGTGTCTCAAACGAAGTGCCTACCCATCGTGTATATTCGCTGTTGTTGCCATCGCAAGCAGAACGCACATAGACATAATAGTTAACATCCGGTTGCAATCCCCGAATGGTAATCTCCGGATTGAAGACATTGTCAGTGATGTGCTGCAGGACAACAGAGGGGTCAATGCCTGTGAAATCCGTAACGGGGGCAGAAGTGAGCAATACTTCAAAATGGTCATAAGCCCCCGTAACGTCCCAACTGACGAGTGCGTCGTGGGCGTGGCGGTCGGTAACTTGCAGGTTCTTGATGTCCTGACAGGTTGGGGTGGCGTGGATAAAGAGGTCGTCCAACAGGACACCATAGCCCATATTCTCGGTTATCTCGAAGGCGATCTGGTATGTAGCGTTGGCACTGACGAGTTGCAGTGTCTCCTGTTTCCAGATGGCATCCCGTTGGTAAACGGCTTGTGGGAAGAGATGCCAATAGTCGGACGCAGAGGTGCGATAATAGACTTTCAGGGTATCGCTATAGCCGTTCTTCTGCGGTTCGGCGTGCGAGAAAGTGAGTTGGGGCTGGAAGTCGTTGAGCAGGTTCATCACCGGTGAGACAAAACGTGTAACGAAACGCATCTCCTGTCGGCGTTCGTTGCGTGCAGCCAGACGATGTGTTCCCGAGATGCATCCGGCAGGGTGCAGCAGTTTTCCGCCACTCTCCACAAACCACGAGAATGCCTTTTGGTCGGTAGTTCCGTCCATCGGCTGCCGCACATACTCTTGTGTCCACCCTGCGGGCAAGCCGTTCTCGAAATCGATATGGACAATATCTTTTGTTGCGGCCTGCAGAGCCACAGAAAGAACCACTATATTCAGCAACAAAACTATCTTTCTCATAATGTTTATATTTTATAATAAAACAAATATCTTTTTTACCCTATATTCTCTTTATATCTACAGTTTCTTTCTACGTCCTTTCTACGTCTTTTCTACGTCTTTTCTACGTAGGAGGCAGTATGATGAATATATATTAAAAAAAAGAACTACATTTCCAAGCAACGGCACGGATAGGTTGGTCGTGTAAGGTTGAACAGGCACGTCCATTTTATCCCCACAGAGAGTTGCGTCCATGTTTTGTCCTGCAAGTTTGATGTGATGACCGGATTAAAGATCAGCAGATTATGCATATCCTGCAACGTTTTCTCGTCAGGTGGCGTGGCAGGCATT
The DNA here is from genome assembly GCA_002387325.1 of Bacteroidales bacterium UBA4621. Classification (GTDB taxonomy): domain Bacteria; phylum Bacteroidota; class Bacteroidia; order Bacteroidales; family Paludibacteraceae; genus Colicola. Next base: position 15,288 of record DGIN01000041.1, read on the forward strand.
TGCGAATAGTCAACCAGCGGTAGATTACGGGTGTAGGATACAGGTATATGATACTCGACAAATACGCCGAGACGCATTTCCGTACGCCGGTTGCGCAACGGCAGCCGTACACCGGTCTCTACCATAGGAGCGACCAGCAGCAACGGTGCGGGATAGTCGTCCTGATATACATATTCTTCGTCGGGGAAATATCCATAGGTGGGTGCATTTTCTATAGTATGAATGAAACGGGTATAGGTGCCGTTGGTAGAAAGCATAGTGGTGGTATAATGCCGTGCCAACACCGGAAGAGACACTTCAGCCCCTGCAAGGATATAAGCATAGTTGCCGATGTTTCCACCGAACCAGATGGGGATATTGACAGACAAGACCCGTTGTCTGTCGCAATAGTCCGTATATTGGTAGGCGTACATGACGTCATCTCCTTCGCGGTCGGTACGCCGGAACGGATTGCAGAAAGATTCTATTTTCTGGCGGGTATAGTGGTATCCGACCCCTGCTCCGAGACCGAAGAAGAAGCGTCCTTTTCGGAGTTGGTAGGCGAGGTTGAACTGTGCGTTTGCGCCCGCCATATCTTTGGCAAGCGCAGCGTCCCCTGCTATGGAAGTGAACGTATTGCTTTCTCCGCCGCCCACCGAGAAAGCCAGATAGTGGTTGCCCCGATTGGCGGAGTACTGTGCCGAGGCAGCAACGTTAGCCAAGAGCAACAGAACGGATATTATGTGCGATTTAGTGTACAATGACTCGAGCAATTATTTGTTGGGAATTCAATACAAAATATAGTCCGCTCCGGGCAGGTGCGGGGAATGTCCAATGCCCGTCTTGCGAGCGGTAGGACGCTATGCGGTTGCCCAATATATCGACCAGTGTGATAGCATTTTCCCCCACGACATGCAGGTCTCCGCCTGCGGGAACGATTGTGGGATATACTTTGAGGTCTGTTACGTTTTCGAGGGGTGTTTTTCCACCGATATACGTAATGGGGCAGGTAGAGACAACCGTACCGTCTTCGCGTGTCAGCAGGCAGTAGTATTCATCGCCGAGATGGCTGTCGTTGACCACGATGTATGAGGTTTCCGCACCGAGGACGGGGGCGTTGTTGCAATACCATTGGTAGCCAATCCACGAGAAGCCGCCGTTGTAGTCGGCATTGAGCAGGGCAATCAGGTCATTTTTCTGCTCTATGACAGAAGCGGCATAGCGTATGCGTGCCACTATGCGGACAGGTTCCATAGGGCATTGTTTTGAGCCGAAAATGACAGTCAGCGGATAGTCCTGCGGAATGATGTCCGCCGGTAACGGAACGCGGATTTCCTCATCGGGCAAGAAAATATATACACTGTCTTTTCCCTGAGGTTTCCCTGTGGTTGTCCTGAAGTTACCGAGATGTATCTCTACCGAATCCAGTTGTCCCTGCTTATGGTCGTAAGGAATGAACAATGCGGGTTCGTCCGCACAAAGCGAAACGGTGTCTTGCACATCTACCATCAGTTTCGGATAGACCGTCAGGTTGAGTGTACGCAGGCTGTCGCAGCCGGCAGAAGACGGCATCGATTCATTATATTGCCCTGCCGTAGTATAGGTTTTGCCTTCAAACTCATAGGTCTCTCCCTCGCATATTGCCGCATCTACCGTGTCGGTTTTCTGTTTGTGGAAACGGACAATGATATGACTTGCCGCATCACAGCCGTATTGGTTTTTCTCGTCGTATGTATATATGGTGTCCCGTGTTACTTCCTCCCCCGTAGGCAGAATGTAACTCTCGCCCATACATTTGTCTATATGCGTATCGTTGCCCGCACTCAGGTCAGGAAGTTCCAATTCGATAATGGCGGTATCCTGGCAGACCCCGTTGCTCATCGAAGCAATCGCCTTGGCGGTAAATTTTCCGCCCGAAGCGGGGTATTCGTGTGTGAGCGTGCCAGCCGTGGAGTGTACGAGCGGGTAACCGTCTCCGAAATCCCAAACAATATCCTCTACCGTCTCTTTCGATTCGGTAAGAGTACTGTCTTTGCGGTTGATGAAATAGATATGTGACGTATTGGTAAAGTCCACATAGTTGGTACAGTTCTCCACGCGTTCTTTTCCGCTCACTTCCGCTACGGGGAAGCGCGGGTTGGGGTTGGCGGTCAGGGTATAGGAACAATGTCCGCCCATCTGCGAGATGACTTCCACGACATAGATGCAGGTATCCTGCTTGTCGATATGCATCACGTTGCCGTCCACGTAGGGGAGATGCGAAGCGTCCTCGCTTATTACAGAATCATTTGCCACTTTCCGCCATTCGTAGTTGAACCCCTCGGGGGCATTGAAATGGTCGGTATCAAAATCACCGCAGGCAATACCCTCCAGGTCTCCGCTGCGGCAGCCGATTGTAAAATACGCATAGCCGTAGTGTCCAGAGTCCAGACAGTCTTTGGTCGTAAAACGGAAAGTAAGCGTCTGCCCGATATATTTGCGCAGCGAGATAGAGAGCGTTGTCCAGTCTTTCCAGACAATGGTATCGGTAGATAATGTGTGGTCTTCCGGTTTCCAACGATGCCAATCCTCGATGCCGCCTCCCGTAGCAGAGCCTGCGAAGTTGGCACTGAAACATGTAGCGGGCGTTATTTGTTTTCCGCTTTGGTCATAGATACTCAACAAGAATTGCGGATCGTGATTAATGCCATTGATGTCCACCCCGTGTCCGGGCTTTTCCAATACTACAGCATACTTCAACTCCATAATATCGCTCTGCCCTGCCAGTACGGTATATTTGTACTCTATGGCTTCTGCTTGGGCACCTATTTTCCAGTTGCCCAAACGCACCGAGGCAATTTCCCCGTCGGGGATGGTCTTGAGTTTGTTTTCGGTTCTTGGGTCGGTTTCGCCTTTGATATAATGGATAGTATGACGTGACTCACTGTTATCGTATCCTTTATCCACAACAGCGGTATCGGCATAGGGGTTTGCAAAACTGCCATAGTAGCACTTGGCTTGTTCCAAATCCATATAATCCACGCATCGGTTTCCCTGTATCCATACAAATTCAGACACAGACACCCATTCGGAGAAACTGTCTTCGCCGCATACAGAGCGCACAGAGAAGACGTGATAGCCCTCGGTAAAAGTTTTCAGTTGTACAGAGTGTTGCTGTACGGCATCGTAGAAAACGACTTTGCCATCCTCCATATTATAGTCCCGCACCTGATAAACCCCGCTGCCTTTTGTCCACGACAGCGTAGCGGTATTCTTGTCGTAAGCCGTTATGTTACCCTTGTTGTCTTTCGGGAATTCCGGTTTCCCGCAATCCTTTGTGTAGGGGGTAATGCTGATGTTGTCTATGCAAGCCGCCGGCAGGTTGGGAGCCGCTCCGTTCTTGGCACAGTTCCAAATAAAAACCAACTTGCCGTCCTTGCTGGTGTTCGTTATGTTCAGCGTAAACCGGACAGACTGCCAAGTAATAGCCCCATACAAGACACTGTCTCCACCTATGCGATATGGATCCAACTTGCTACTATATATGCTGTTCGGATTAGAATTGGCAGCAACGGACCGGGGTATCCAGAAAACAACTACGGAAGCATTCTTCAGCCCCAACGCCCGCCAGTCGAAATCCAGGGAGTAGATGCCCGCTTGCAGACTTAATTCGCGATATGCCACCACCGAAGAGGCTTTCTTTGTGGTATAAGAAGCAGTATTTCCATTGTCCGCAGACACATACAGCCCGTTCTGACCATTTTCGCTAAAATTGCCCAGACTGCCTATATACCATTGGTTTTCACAATTTGGACCCTGTGCTCCTGCATTGCAAGTCCACCTGTTGTGTTCCTGCGTATCCTCAAAATCACAATAGTATGATGTCTGCTGTGCCGATAGCGATACCATACCCGCTAACAGCAACCCCGCAACGGCTATTGTTTTATATATGTATGTAGTTATTCTCATAGGTTTTTCTGTTTTACCACCGCCTCAGCAGATTAAACAATGGCTATCGTTGAAGCATAGACCTCCTAACTGCGGAGCATTACTTCCCGTTCAGCACTGTAATCTGTACACGTCGGTTGTTCTGCCGCCCTTCTTCAGTGTCGTTGGTGTCGATAGGTTCGCTTTCGCCCTTGCCATCCGTATCCATCCGTTCCGCTGCAATACCGCGTTTAACCATCTCCGCTTTCACGCTTGCCGCCCGTTTTTCCGACAGCACTTGGTTATACATATCCGATCCTTGCGAGTCGGTATGTCCCGTGATCAGGATTCTCACATCGGGGTTCTCGCTCAATATGGTGTACAGGCGCAGCAATTCCGGTTCCGACGAGGGCAGGATGTCCGCTTTGTCGGTAGCGAAATACATGTGCTTGAGCAGCAGCGTCTTATGCACGATATGTATCGGGCGCATATAGTAATGCACCGTATCGGTCAGCAGGCTGACCACCGCTGTTGTATCGTGGTATCCGTTTGCAGACAACACCCCGTCAAACACATCGCCGTAATGCAACATAGCCACTGCAGGTTCATCTGCGCTGATGGTGAGTGTTTTGTTATGAGTTTCGGCAACCCGGCTCTTCAGTTGCATCGTAGCACCGATCAACTGTTCCGTCTCCAAATCATGCACATAGCACACCCAACGCGGTGCGGGTATCAGTTTCAAATGCACCGTATCCAAATCCGCGGTGTGTATCACACGCAATGTGTCTCCCATATAGTCGCTTGGCAAATAGCCTGCAGCCCGTGCCACAACAGCATACGTGGACTTAGGATAGCGTACCGCCGCTTTGCTGCCTTTGCCCATATTGCGGACTTTGGCTTTTTGCTTGGGTTTGTTGATATTCTTCACCTCCACACTCGCCTGTGTCTTAGTCGGATTTCCCAATGTATCGGTTACAACAAACACCATACGCGGGTTGGGTACTCTCGGTTTGTTCACCTGCCATAGAGCCGTCAGTTTGATACCGACGAGCAATGAACTGACCTTCTTATCCGCAAAACCTGATTGATGGAGTGAGTTGGTTTGCATACAGGCAGGATGTTCGTCCGACTCGTAAGTGCCGTTCACGGCGGCTAATGGCACTCCCCCCCCCGTACGGGCGGAAAGCATCGGTATTCCATAGTCAATGAACATCCCCAGACGCGTATGCCACGGGTGGCGGCTTTCCTCGTTGGCGGTTTGCCAATCGGCGGGAAAAAATTCATTGAGGTTTATTCCGAACTCGCCCGACAGAGTAATATCCAAGCCCCAACTGTTGGTGCCTTTGGCTGCTCCGTCATACAGCGGATGGCTTGTCAATGCGCCCGTTTGCAGGTTGTGCGCAGGTATATCCGTCCAGTCTTCCAATCCCATTTGTTCCGTTACCGAGGTCAGCAGGTCGCCCCGCTGATGCCATGAACCCAACAGGGTATAACCCACTTTGGTTCCTGCCATAAAATAGTACCGGTCGAAATTACCGCCAAACAGTATCGGTATCATCAGTTGCCCGACGGTTTGTGTCTCTCTGAATCCTTGCAACTGATAATTCTGCGTCATAGTGGCGTAATCATTTCGCCCTGTTTGGAAAGGCGAAAGCGTCATACGGTCTTCGGAAGTAAAAAGGCGGAACTCCGGTCCTACAGAAAACATAAAGCGTCCGTGATGCAACTCATAGCCGGCACCTATCAGTCCGCCCCCGCCGCCGATAAAACGGGAGTCAAAACTGCCGTTTTTCCCCAAGCCCGCATCCAATGCAGCCGCAGAGTAGTTATTGACCATACCGGAATACCCTACCCCGCCCCACATCGAGACAAAATGCAAGTCTTGTATCCTTGTGGTTTGGCTCTTGCCTTTAGCCTTGTTATTTTTGCCGTTGCGTGCAGGCGGTGCTGCCCATAACATCACCGGCAACACCATCACCGACAACAATATATATATAATCCGTTTCATGTATCTTTTGTATATTCCCGACAAACCGGTATCTGATTATTTGCCGGTTAACATTCTTATTCCACTACCACCTTGAACACCTTATCCCCATTGTTCACCGTAACTACGATGATATACATTCCCCGTTCCATCGACAGCGGCAGCATATTCTCCCCTTCTTCCGCTTCTGCAGTGAATACAGGTATTCCCATCGTGTTATACCCGTGTACCTGTGCCTTAGCCGGTACCCTGACCACGACATTCTGTCCGCTTTGTACAAAAGAGGGAGAAACAGAAATCTGCTCTTCGGGAGAGTACACCGTCGGCACAAAGACGCAACTCATCTCCTGCGTCCCGTCAGGCAGCGTTACCAGACAAGTATAGTAGTCGTTAACGGAGAAACCGCCCACTTTATGGTAATACGAGCGTGTAGCCCCCTCTATCGGTAGTCCGTTTTCATACCATTGGTAAGCGGTAAACACTCCCCCGCCCTCGTAATTTTCGTTCATCAGCGAGATAACATCGTTCCAGCGTTGGAATATCATATAGCGGCACATCCGTATCTCCTCACTGATAGTACAACCGTAATCGTTGTAGAAATGCATCGTATATATTCCGCCCCGCAAACTGTCCAATTCCACGGACTCGGTATATTCCGTTCCGTTTATGGTAAACCGCGACACATTCGAATAGTCCGAGATGGTTATATGTATATACCCGTACAGGTGCGTGCTGTCCGCCTCCTGTGCTTCTATAATCGGCATCAGTTCAGGCAATACCGTTACTTTTCTGACGACAGTACTGTCGCATCCGTACCTATTGGGGCTTACCAGCCGGAGTGTCCTTGACACATCCGTCCAGACAGTGTCCAGACGCACCGTGTCCCCGTAGCAAACAGTGGTGTCAAGCAGTTCCTCAAAATCCTGCGGCTGTACCGTCAGATACAATGTATCGTTGGCATAGCATCCTGTTGCAGGGTCCTGCCCCTGAAACGTATAATTGCCTGATTCTGTATATCTCGTTCCGTGCCAATCTATCCAACTGCCCTCGCAAATGGTGCTATCCACCGACATCTGAGTATTGCCAATAGCAGGAACAAGTACCTCTATGGTGGTATCCGACATACATGTACCTTCACCGATACCGTTCTTTGCCGTCAGATGTACCCAGTGTCTGCCTCCCTCAGCGGGGAAAATGATATACCCCGGTTGCGGGTCGGTGGTATAATCCTGTGTACCCGTACTGAACTCCCATTCGTAGTTCTCGCAGCCCTCGTCCCTGTATTCAATACGCTTGCCGTCCTCGCTCACCCATACATAACTCGTATTGGTAATCGTATAGCGGTTTTCGCAATTCTGCGGGGTATAAAGCAGCCCGAACTCCGCCTGCGGCCAACGTGCAGAAGTGTTGATTGACAACTCGAACCAGCAGCCCGTGTTTTCTTTCGAGGTCAGTCGGCACGTCCAATTGGTCGGGTCGGTAGAGCGTATCTCCATTGTGCGGCTGGTGGAACGGAGCGTGCCATCGTCCGTCCGCCATTCGTAGTTGAATCCGTCGGGGGCTACCACCTCCATATAATCCTTGCCGCAACCCGTATTCTTGATATTGGCAGACTCACAATCCAACGTAAAATAGGCATATCCGTAGTGCGCCGACAGGAAACAGTCGTAGGTTGCCACACTGATATGCAACGTCTGCCCTTTATATGCACTCAGGTTCAGGCCGAGAGTTGTCCAGTCTTTGTACACAATATCCGCATCAGCGGTCTTTCCTTTAATGGTCTGCCATCCGGGGTCGTTGCTTAACGGGTTCAAATCCACGCGACCGCACGACGGATCAACCAACTGACCATTTTCATCACGCACCTCCAATACAAACCGCGGCATTTGGTCTTCGCTATGTCCCGTTGGGTCTTGCAATACTATCGCATACCGTAGCAGCAGTATCTCACTGTTCTCGTCTACGTAATACGGGTACGTTATCGCCTCCGTGCCGTTACCGGTCTCCCAGTTGCCCAAACGTACGCTGGACGTTTCCCCTCTCGGCACCATTCTGAGCCGTCCGCCCGTGCGCGGGTCGGTTGCCGTGGTATCCCACACCACCGTATGCCGGGACAGTATCGAGTTCGGACCTTGATCTATCACCCCCGTTTTCTCAAAGGGCTTGTTCTTATTGACCTCATATCCGTCCGTATTCGTAGTGCTGTATGTACAATGCGCCATGGTTGTGTCGTGCAGATTCGAATAGTTGATACAATGCAGTTCGGGACAGAAGATATTAAAGTTGTTGATATATGCGTATGGGCTGTATATCGTATCCGCCTTACCTTGCACATCGGTCTGTATGTCCATACCCCGCACCCGGAAGTCATAATTTCCCTCCCGCATATTCTGCAACGTATAGGTATTGCTGTTTACCCAACGGTTTTTCCACGCAGTTTCGCCCACACGGCGGAACTGGAACTGATAGCGTGTCGCCACCGGACTCCATTCAAACACCACGTGGTCGCAGTTTTCCACAATCCCCGTAAAATTCGTCGGAATAGGGAATTTGTTCTCCACTATCTGTATGTTGTCTATCGCCCCGCTGATACCTTGCTGTATAGAATCCGCTTCCGAGTTTATCCATGCAAACCACAGCCGCACATAGCGCACTTCACCGTTGGACGGTTGTGTTACATTCAGATTAAAGTTCGCAGTACTCCATGTCTCAACACCCGCTGACGGACCTATCATCGGATTTACTGCAGGCAGCACATCCGTCCCGCGTTGCAGCGTTACTTTGTTCGATTGTGCGGTCGGCGGCTGGATGAACGTAACATACCCCGCAGCCAACTGCATATTGGGGCTGATATAATCAAAACCGACATAGTAATTGCCCGTAGGCAGCACGAAATCGCGATAGGCAAACTGCACATATTGCGGGTTACCTATAATCAATGCTATCTCGCCCGTCGCCGGATCGGTAAACACATAGCGTTTGCCCGCATCCGAATTCAGTCCGCCACTGTTGGAGATATAGAGTCCTTTGTTGCCGCTGCTGCGCAACGCTTCGCCCACACACCATTGGTCTATAAGCGTATCGGCAGCGTATGCTCCGATGCCGGGATTAAGCACCCATCTGTTCAATTCCGCAGCCTCAGCGTCCTCGAATCCGAATTCGTAAGGCAATGCCTCAAATACCTGCCCGTAGCCCGTTATTGCCATACATAGCAAAGCAATACCGCAATATATACGAAATAAACGATGATGTGTCATCTTTTTGTAGCCGTAAAATTATATAATCTTAATAAACGTGTAATCCTGCCGAAACACGCCGCAAAGTTACACAAAAAATAGCAATTTTGCAATAATTATTTTTTTAATGGCATTTCCACATTATATCATCTTCGTGTTCCTCTGTATTTCCCTCCCCGTATTTTTACAACACATTCCTGAATACTACCCCGAGCGTCTTTCCCATAGATATAACCTTGATACAAACTTCATCGGAGCAGGTCAATGTGGATTTTATGAAAAAGTACAGAAAAATCGCTATCAAATTTGCATAATCAAAAAATTAGCCGTACCTTTGCACCCGCTTTTAAGGAAAGCCTTTTGCTATCCGCAAGAAGTTCGTCTCCCTAGCTCAGTTGGTAGAGCAACTGACTCTTAATCAGTGGGTCGAGGGTTCGAGTCCCTCGGGGGACACAAATATAATATATTGAAAATGAGGTACTTGCAAATTTTGTAATACCTCATTTTTGCTTTATAAGCAAAATCCGCTGACCTTTTGCGCTCAATCCCGCACCAATAAAGGGAAA
>DGIN01000092.1:0-15669 GCA_002387325.1 Bacteroidales bacterium UBA4621
CCACAAAGATACTATATATCAGCGATATACAAAGAAATCAGCCTGCAAATTGATCCATAGACCTAAAAAAGCAGGCTGTTCGCCTGCTTTTTTATTAATCACTTGCGCTGAAAGCGATAGGTTTCATCAATCATTTTCCCATTATCTATACGGAAGAAACGCTGATTGGTAGTATCTGACTTCAGTCCGCCCAATGCAGCGACATACGGACCGACCTTAATAAAATCAAAAGCCGATACAGGGAACTCCTCGGGCAGATCCACCGCACCGGTGTACCACGCCACTTTTTTCCCCATAGAGCGGATATAATGTGCCATTTCCAACAATGTCTTTCTGTCGCCGTCCCCCCCCATCAATCCCACACACGTAACATACGGGTAGCGTACCAACAAGGCATCCAAAGATGCCGGCGTTAACAGTGTGCCAATATCTTCACGCAGTTGCGGGCTATGGCAGCCCTCACAGCGATGGGGGCAATTCGACAAATTGAGTGCCAGCGTGGTCTCATCCGGCACCTCCTGAAAAACAATATCGTAGTCTGCAAACTTCAGCATAAATCCTCCATTAAGCAGTAATAAGCCGTTAAGCAGTCGGTTATCTTCTCAATAAGGAACATTACCATTATTTTCGGGCTTGAGGTCGGAATGGATTTTGCTATCGTCCTCCAATATCATCTTTATTACGCATTATGCATTTTCCTTAAGATTTGCATAGTAGCGGCGTGCTGCCTCCTGCTGGCGTGCCTCGGAGAAGTTGCTGATACGTTTGAGATAACCGATGATACGGGTCAAATAATCCAGGTTCTCGCTGCCGCAAACGGGGCACTTATGCAGGTAACGCTTGTCGATATGTCCGCAGTCGTTGCAGACCGTGTTCGGGATATTGAACGTGAAATAGTTCGTTCCCTCTTGCGCTGCCACGCGGAGCAAGTTGCGGTACTGTGCTTTCGACAAGTGTTCCTCAAGGTTGCAATGCAAAGCCGAACCGCCGGTAAGGTGTTCCACATACTTGCGTCCGTGAAGACGGAAACGGTCCAATACATTCAGGCTATGGTCCTCGACAATATAGAAATAACTGTTATAGCAGTCACGCGGCACCATATAGCCGTCTTCCTTGTCCCACTTGGCGTGTTTTACCCCCACGTTCTCTGCAGGAATCATCTCACAGTTGAACATCACCTCCTTGGTGCGGTATTGCTTGTTGAGACGCTCAATCGTACCCAACACGTCCTGCACAAACTTGGTATATTGCTCGTTGTCGTTAATGGGTATTCCGAGGAACTCTGCCGCCTCTACAAGCCCATTCACGCCAATGGTCAGATACTGACGGTTGATATTGATAAAGCCGGAGTCAAACAGCGGCAACAAGCCTTCTTCTTGCAAACGTTTGAGGTTTTCATTGTAGGCGAGTTGCACCTTGTGCATCAAATCCACCACCTCTTCAACATAGGTGAGGTACGACATACCTTGGCGCACGGCGTATTGCACAGTACGGTTGAGGTTGATAGTCAGCACACTCTTTGAACCCGTACTGACACCACCGGCACCAAGTGTGTAACTGAACCCATTGTCGGTTATCTCGTTGCGCAGACGGCAACACGAAGCGAGAGAGTCGGCATTGTCGCTAAGATAGGTAAAGAACGAATGTCCCTCGGCGTACATCTCCGCCGTAAAATCGGCATACTCTTTGTCTTTCACATCGCCGTTTTCGCTGAGCAGTGCCATTGTCTCCACAGGGAACGTCAGGACAGAGCGCAGACGCTCGGCGTTGAACCACTTCATAAAGCGTTTTTGCAGCCAGTTGAGCGAATTCCAATCGGGCTTCTCACCATCCGGAAAACGGAAATTGCCAAAGATACTCTCGAAATAGTAGCGGTCGTAATAACTGATATTCCAGAACACCGACTGGAAATTACGCGCCCCGGTAGGCTGGTTGATAGAATAAACGACTTGCTCAAAACAGTCGGTTATCACCTTGTCGATAGTACGCCGGCGTTTGCTCAAATCCACTACCTGGTCGGCGTGCAGATAATAGTCGTTGCCATACTCCTTGCCGATAAAATAGTTCATATACATCAGGAACTCCGGTGTAGCGCATGCACCGCTCAACATAGATGATACCATAAACACCATATTGATGAATCCGCCGCAGAACGACTTCAGGTTGGTCGGCGGAGTAGCATTACCGCCAATTGCCTTCGTTCCCTCAAGCAGCCACGGATACATCGTAATGCTGGCACAATAGTTTGCCAGACTGGTCTCGTCATTCTTATAGATAAAGTGTTGCTTGAGCAAAGTCATATACTTGTCTGCCAGTTCCTTACCGAACATTTTTTCAATACGGTCGGTCAGCATACGGCGGTTGAGACGGATATAGTTCGATTTAGGCAACTCGCCTATTAAAGTTGCTATATTCTTCTTCTCCACATTGGCGTTGGCATCGTATTTGCTGCCCGTAGCCGCATTGCTGGCGTTGCAATAGTTCATCAGGAAATCCAATTTATCCATCGTCTCACGGTCTTTTGTGTGACGATAACGATAAATCATATAGTTTTTTGCCACCTGGTAGTATCCCTCCGCCATCAGTGCCACTTCCACCTGGTTCTGAATTTCCTCTACGCTGATGCCGTCGTGGATACGAAGGCGCGAAACAATTGCAGCCATAGTCTCTTCGGTTGCAAAAGTACCCGAAGCAATAAACGCTTTGTTGATAGCGTTTTTAATTTTGTCGATAGAGAAAACCTCCGTTTTTCCGTCGCGTTTGATGATACGTGTCTCCATATTATGTATTTGATAATTGCTTTTTATTCAAAAATTTTGTCTGAAATCATTCCCAGCCGTTACATACAGCAACATTCCTCCGTAGATAAATGTTTTGTTTTTCCGCATCGTCAAGGTATAACTATCCTATAACTATCCTATAACTATCCTATAACTATCCTATAACTATCCTATAACTATCCTATAACTATCCTATGCGTATCCTCCTTACTTTTTCACAGCCTGCTGCAGTATAAAATGTTCAATTTTTCAATACCGTTCCATATGCAGCCTATGTGTGCAGAGATACTGCAAAAACACAGTCTCCTCACCATTACCCTTTTCTCACATACAAGATGACACCACCCCACGGGAGTACTTATACGTTTCCCTTGCACAATCAGATCTATCTATTGTATATATCTGATTAACTGTACGTTATAATTTTGAGACGTAAACTTAGCGCATCTTTCTGCCTGAAAGCACTTTGCAAAGGTACGACAATTTTCGGAAATACACAAATGTATTTTATGACAAAAAAGGCACCTTCTTGCAGGTTTCTGTGTAACTCTCTATAAATGGGAAAGATACAAAAAACAAGAAAAATCACGCATTTTGCAAACAGATAAATTGTTGCAAAATGCGTGTCAAAAAACAAGAATTTCCACTTGCAGAAAAGTTATTGCTTCTCCGCCAACAAATGTTTACACTCCCCCAATGCCCGTTTGAACTCATCATCAAAACGGAGTTGATAGGCTGCTTGCCCGCGTTGATAGTAGTAGCGAAGTACAATCTCACTGCCAAGCAGGCTTTTTACCTCATCCAGATTCCGGTAAATAGCCGCCCGGAAAGAAGGTTGCAGTTGCGGCTGCAAGGCTTCCAATGCAGCCAATGTTGCAGAGTCTATATCTTCGTGCCTTGCCATTTCCAATACATCACGGAAGTATTTGCCGGTTTCGGTCTCATACGTAAACTCCTGCTCGTCAAGGAATTGGCAAAAATCCTCAATATTCTGATCCGTCAGTGTAAATACTTCCGGTGGAGCAATCGTATCGTGTATGCGATGATAGCGTGTAGCATAATCAAAGAACATATTTTTCACATACAAAGAGTAGCACACATCTACTTTTGCCGAATCCGACAACACAATGTCCGGCAATATACCGCCCGCCGTATCACGGTGCAGTTCCTTTCCCCGCTGACGTTCCGCATAGTCAATAGCTTGAATGCAACGCCCTGAAGGCAGATAGTATTTGGAAGTGGTTACTTTCAAATGCCCGTCATATGCGATGGGGCGTACATTCTGTACCAGCCCCTTGCCGAAAGTACGCTGCCCGATGAGAGTGGCACGATGCAAGTCCTGCAAACTGCCACTCAGGATTTCGCTCGCCGAAGCCGAGTTTTTATCCACCAAAATGATTAACGGCAAATCGGGGAACCGCACCGAAGACGTGGTATAATAGGTGCGGCATGAGTTCTTCGTCTTTCCCTTTGTGGAAACAATCTCTGTATCTTTGTCCACAAACAGATTAACGATACTTATCGCCTCGTCCACAATACCGCCTCCGTTCCCACGCAAATCAATGACAAGTGCACGGGCGTTTTGATTGTAGTAGAGGTCGTCCAACGCCATTGCAAACTCACGCGCGGAATGGGTTGTAAACTCCGAAAAAGCGATGTATCCCACGGTTTCCGGAAGGGTATCCGATTTGATTGTACAATAATAAGACACGGGGTCAAGGTGAATATCCTCGCGGGCAAAACTGACCTTAAACGGTTTCTCTGTTCCATCACGCTCTAACAGCAATGTTACCTCCGTTCCGGGAACACCGCGCAGGTTGTTGCTCACTTCCGAGACAGTCTGCCCTTCAGTGGAAATGCCATCCACGGAGAGAATCCTGTCGCCCGCCTGCACACCATTACGCTGTGCCGGTTTGCCCTCGTAAGGGTTGGCGATAATGATTTGCCGCTCTTTCTCGCCGCGTTTGTTTTTTATCTCACGCTGCTGTATGATAGACCCGATACCACCGTATTTTCCTGTGGTCATCATACGCAAATCGTCATCTTTTTTCTTTGGATAATAAACGGTATAGGGATCTATGCGGCGAAGCATGGCATTAATGGCCGTTTCTGTAAGATCTTCGTAATTAAGCGTATCCACATAGTTCATATCCAACTGGCGCAACACATCGTTGTAGATAGTAAGCGACTGGTCAATACGGCTTGTTTTCTGACGCTGTGCCATCAGTGGCAATCCTACCGCCAACAGCAAGACAACAATATATTTCGGAAAACTGTGCATATTATTTCAATTTATTGGGTACAAAGGCAGATACATCTTTATTATAGGAGTATAAGTCGCGCACGAGAGTGGACGATATATGGGCGTATTCGGGTCTGGTATAGAGTATAATGGTCTCTATGTCACCGAGTTGTTTATTGGCTTCTGCCATATTGCGCTCGTATTCAAAATCGGATACACAACGTATCCCGCGCAGGATAAACTGCGCTTCCTGCTGCTTGGCAAAGTCCACAGTCAGGCAGTCGTAAATCATAACACGCACACGCGGTTCGTCCTTGAATATCTTCTGTATCGCTTCCTCGCGCTCGCGGATAGGAAACGTCTCTTTCTTGGTGCTATTGCGCCCTATACCGATGATTATCTCGTCAAACAGTTTGAGTCCACGCATCACGATGTCGTAATGCCCTATGGTAAACGGATCAAAACTACCGGGGAAAATGGCTTTTTTCATACTTGTCCCTTTCTATTGTTCTTTATTCTCTTGCGCAGCGAGTGCATTCTTACGCGGGTTGTCGTACATCTCATAGAGTTTCCCGCGCAGGAAAGCCTCGTCTTTATTGGGGATGTTCACCAACTTGATGCGGCTTTCTATATATTTGTCAAAATCCGTGCCACGTTCAAACAACTCGTATCCGAGATGGATATGTCTGTCTATCAAATCGCACACAAACAGTATCTGTTCATTGCGATTTTGATTGCGCAGTTCCGGGTGTTTCTGCAGAGCCTGTTCCAACTCGTGATTGATGGACGGGGTCAAGCGATATACCACCCGTCCTTTTTGCCCTTTTATGCCCGTTACCATTGAGCGGATATCGTCGGCTTTGGTTTTGTGCCAGTGCGGAATATCGCGTTTCTGCTGCATCTCCTGTGCCTTAAGATAGTCGCACGGATCAAACTCATACGATATAGATACAGGACATATATTAAGGTGTATAATCGCCTCAAAAAAATCGGGTGCCTCTATTGTCAGCATCTTCAACACTCCCGGTTGCGTACGGTCGTTGCCATCTTTTGCCCGCCCTTCACGCTGGGCTAACCAAATGGATTTGTGATGATTACGCAAATAATTGATGTATTGCGACAACAGTTTGGCATTTTCCAGTTGCTGGTGTACCGCCCCGTTGCGGATAACCACAAAACAACGCTGCGAACGCACCAACGGTTCTATCCACCATTTGCCGAACAGGTTGTTGCCTATACCTATGTACGGACGAATAAAATACCGCTTGCGCAGCAACATCGACAGCCACGCCGAATCCATACAGATGTCCCGATGGTTGGTCATAAAAAACGCCCCTTGTCTGATATCCCGTTCTATTTGCTTACGGTCGCCCAAATAACTCAATTTCACCGACCTGGTTGTCTTCCATTGGCATATCCGAAGTACGGGGAATATGGTAAACCAATCGCTGATGGCAAGCCACCAGCCGTTTCTGTAAGCACGTATTTTTTTATAAGGGTCCACTATGTTAATGATGAATTAAGAATTATGAATGTTATCAATGTATTCCATTGTATCTTTTGTTGTGTCAGTCAGGTGGATGACGGATGGATGTCAGGTGGGTAAGTATTTTTCCAGTGCATCTTTGCTTGCTTCGCGGTAAGCGACCATTAACCCGCCCGTACCGAGCAACGTTCCGCCAAAATAACGCACTACCACCACAAGGATATTATCCAGCCCGCGTGCGTCTATCGAGCGCAATATCGGTATTCCCGCTGTTCCGTGCGGTTCGCCGTCATCTTTGGTACGCCACAGGTTTTCGCCCAAACGATAGGCGTAACACACATGCCGCGCATCGTGGTATTTCTTCTTGTACCACGCCACACGCAACTTGGCTTGATCTTCGTTTGCAACAGGTTCGGCAAAGGCAAGAAAACGGCTGCCCCTGTCTTTGTAAATCCCCTCATACACCACTTGCGGTACCGGTGCCGTCTCTTTCTTTTTTGCTTTGTCCGCTGCCTGTGCTTTTCCCATAATTCCTGAATTTCTTGCAAAGATACAACATTTTTCCGGGATACACAATAATCATTCTATGAACTTGCGCAACAAAAGGCTGCCGGACTTTTCGCATCGCCAGACAGCCCGATGGGTATTTTGCTACCCCGTCATATCAATGGCAAGCAGCCTGTCACTTGTACAAAAAACGCTTGATAGACTTTTTCGGAGTTTTCTCAAAAGGTTCCTGTTTGATTTCCACATCGCTCACACGGCTGTAACCGGGAATAAGTTTGTTAAGTTTCTTGATATTCTCTCGCATCAATTGCTGCAACTCCTCCACGGACAGGCGCTTGCGGGTCTGCTCATCGGGGAAAATTAGTGCTACCAAACGTCCCTCACGCTCTACGATGATGGACTCACCGACACCCTCTTGCACATTCAGTTTGTCTTCAATCTCCTCGGGGTAGATGTTCTGCCCGGAAGCCCCCAGAATCATTGTTTTGTTACGCCCGCGAATAAAGATATTCTTGTGACTGTCAATATAACCAAGGTCACCTGTACGCATCCAGCCGTCTTCGGTAAACGCCGCCTTGGTTGCCTCCTCATTCTTGTAATAGCCGAGCATCACGTTCTCACCGCGCACAAGTATCTCGCCCTCGCCTTTCCGATCCGGTCGGTCAATCTTTGCCTCCATATTCGGTACGGGAACACCGCAACTGCGGCGTTTGAAATACTTGGGCGGATTGCCTGCAACAAGCGGTCCGCACTCCGTCATACCATAGCCGATAGAGAGCGGGAAATGGACATCCATCAAGCATTTTTCCACCAACGGGTTCATAGCCGCACCGCCGCAAAGGAAATAGCGCACCTGCCCGCCGAAGGCTTTCACCAAGGCTTTCCGCACATGGTTGCGCACTATATTCATTACTACAGGTGTGTACCAGCATACTTTGAGTATTTTCTTGCTCAGCAGCGGATCGAGTTTCTGCTTGTGTATCTTCTCTATCACGAGCGGTACGGTAGCCACCATATACGGTTTCACATCCGCCATGGCTTTGAGCAGGATACTCGGTGTGGGCGACTTGGTCAGATAATAGATGTGCGTACCGGCACAAAGCGGATAGAGAAAATCCGCCAACTGACCGAACATATGCGCCAGCGGGAGCATAGAAACGAGCCGCTGTCCCGGTTCGACAGGCAGTATCTGCATAGCGGCTTCTACGTTGTTGCTAAGTGAACGCCCGTTGAGCATTACCCCCTTGGGCGAGCCTGTACTGCCGCTGGTGTAATTGATAAGTGCCAGTTCGTCCGGATTAACCTCGTAGTGTACATCGGAGGGCTGCATACCGTACGGGTACATAGTCTTCATTTCGGCATCTATCTGTACCTTGGTTGGTACTTGTACGTTTTCTTGTGCACGCACGACGGAGAAATCCGTCAATGAGATGACCGCAGAAAGTTGCTCCAAAGATTGTTGTTGCAACTCACGCCATACGTACGGACCTACAAAAAGTGCTTTGGAATCGGAATGTTCTAACAACTTGGCAATGTCTTCCGCCTTAAAATCCTGCAAAATACTTACCACTACCCCTTTGTAGGATGACACCGCCAAATATGCCACCACCCAATTGGCACAGTTGCGCCCCGCAATAGCCACTTTGTCCCCCTCGTGAATTCCCAGATGACGGAACAATACGTGCAAACGTTCCATCTCCGTGGCCAATTCCCCAAATGTGTACGTCTTCTCCTCCCCGTAATCTGTCAATGCTGCATCACTCCATTGATGCGCCATTACCTCACCGAGGTAATGCAAATAATGATTCTTCATTCCAAAACTGTTTATATTCTAAAAAACCTTCATCTTTTATCATTCCCCCAAATAATCCGCAAAATCAAGACAAAGGTAGTGCTTTTTTTGCACATACACAAAAAAAGCAGTAATTTTGCCCTTTGAATGAACGGCACTTTTCCTGAGATAGTATTGCATTACATTTGGCAGAGTGGTCTGTGGAAAGAATTCCCGCAGAACACTACCGACGGGCAGGTAATAGAGATTTTGTCCACCGGGCGTCACAACACCGACGCCGGTCCCGACTTTACCAATGTACACCTGCGTATAGGTGGACAGGAGTGGTTCGGCAATGTGGAAATGCACCTTGCTTCTTCCGACTGGTACAAGCACCGGCATCATTTGGACAAGGCCTACGACTCGGTGGTGCTGCACGTGGTGCGGAACGCCGACAAACGGGTATATAATTCCGCCGGCGAAGCCATTTATCAGTGCGAACTGCGCTATCCTGACAACCAAGACTATCTGACAGGGCTCATCCGTGCTGCACAACATATGGATTCGGCCGAAAGCGTGGTGGAGTGCGGCAAACGGCTGCTGCAAGACCCGGCTTTGCTCACCGACGGTTGGCGTAAAGCATTGCTGAAAAAGAGGTTGGATTGCAAGCAACAATCTGTCAAAAGGCTGTTGGACATCACGCACAACAGTTGGGAACACGCTTTTTATATCACCCTCGCACACAATTTCGGTTTCCATACCAATGGCATTCCTTTCGAGACGATGGCAATACAGACACCGCTCGCCTGTTTGCAGAAACACCGCAACAGTCTTTTTCAACTGACTGCCATTCTGCTCGGGCAGTCCGGTCTGCTCACTCCCGATACGGCACAGAGCGACGAAGAGCAGCGTCTATTGCGCGAATATCTGTTCCTGCAAAAGAAATTCTCCTTGACTCCTATTGACGGCTATCTGTGGAAAAAAGCCCGAATGCGGCCGCAAACGTTTCCCG
Source organism: Bacteroidales bacterium UBA4621 (assembly GCA_002387325.1). Lineage (GTDB taxonomy): Bacteria > Bacteroidota > Bacteroidia > Bacteroidales > Paludibacteraceae > Colicola. The sequence continues at coordinate 9,799 of DGIN01000092.1, forward strand.
AGGTGCGCATCCGGCAGTTTGCCCAACTGCTGCATCAATCGGAATTTCTGTTCTCCAAACTGATGGAAGAACAGGATTTGGAACAACTGGTCTCGCTTTTTGCACTGCAACCTCCCGCACAAGATACAACACGCCATATCACACTTCCGCCTGCTATAGGGCGCAGTTCGGTTGATGTGCTGCTCATCAACACTGTTGTTCCCTACAAGTACGCACACGCACTCGCACGCAATGACACACGGGCTGCCGGCTATGCCCTTTCGCTTATGGAACGGATTGCACCCGAAAACAACAATATCGTCCGCCAATGGCGTATACTCGGACAACAGGTGCAATCCGCCGCCGACACACAGGCTCTGATACATCTGTATCAAAACTACTGTCAGTCAAGCCGCTGTATGAACTGCGAAGTCGGGTACCGGATATTCCTCAATGCAGAGGTCCCCTCTGTCCCCAAAAAAGGGAGAGACATAATGCACAATGCATAATGCCCGATAGGCATGTTAATTGTTAATTGTTAATTGAAAAGATGTGGGTTATCCTCGCTATATTGTCTGCCCTGTGCTTGGGCTTTTATGACATCAGTAAGAAACGTTCATTGCGCGACAACAGCGTAATAGATGTACTAACCATCAGTTTAATACTTTCTTCTGCCATATTGGCGGTGCCATTGCTGCTTTCGCGCCTTTGCCCGGAGATGATGAGCGGTACCCTTTTTTACGTACCGCATGTCGGTTGGACGGCGCACCTGTTTATCCTGCTCAAATCGTGTATTGTCCTCAGTTCGTGGGTGTGTGCTTACGTGGCCGTCAAATACTTGCCCATCTCCGTGGTATCACCTATGCAGGCAACCCGCCCTATGTGGACGCTTATCGGTGCGATGTTCGTCTTCGGTGAGCGGCTCAACGGTTGGCAATGGGCTGGTGTGGTTTGTGCGCTGGGCAGTATATTTGCATTCTCGTTGGTGGAACACAGGGCGAAAAAAGGTAATATCACCACCGTAAAAAGCCTGCGCAAATACTATGTTTGTCTGCTGTTGGCAATCCTTATCGGTTCCGCAAGCGGACTATATGACAAATATATGATGCGCCGGTTCGACCACAACGCCGTGCAGGTGTATTACACTTTTTATCAAGCACTTGTAATGTATGTCGCCGCCATCACTATTCGCTACAAGCACAAGCAGCACACCTGTACGGAGGCAACCTCCTTTCATTGGACGTGGGCTATTGCGGGTATATCCGTTTTCTTGGTTCTGAGCGACTATGTGTATATGCTCGCTTTGAGCGATACACATTCACTCATCTCGGTAGTATCCACCATCCGGCGTGGTGGCACCATTATTCCGTTCTTGTATGGTATCTTTGTTCTCAAAGAGAAAGACCCGTGGAAGAAAGTGCTGTGTCTCATAGGGATAGTACTCGGACTTGTCTTCCTCGCTGCCGGCAGTTACGCATAGTAACCGGTTAGAGTAGCCGAAGTATATCGACAAACTCAGGATAGGTGTACGCTCCGTCTTCTTTCCGGTTTTGATAGACGAGGAAATAGCGGTAGTTGCTGCCCGCTTTGTTTGCCCACATATTGCCGAGCAGTATCTTGTCAGCGGCATCGAGGTGGTCGCCTTTGGTCTCAAGCAGTACAATCTTTCCGCGACGGGTGCGGATGATAAAGTCGGGGTAGTGGTTGATAAATCCGTTGATGCAGAAGTCTTTGCGCTCGCGGTTGCGCGTCCACCATTCTACATTTTCCAAGTTCGCCACCTCATTGATGACCTGCTTCTCAAACCCGTTCACATCCTCTTCGCGTGTGTGCAGCATCTTGGTGATACTGTCTTGCGGAGCAGACAGCACTATCTCGTCGGGGATAGAGAACGCAGGGCGGACAAAGATTCGGTCGGTGTCCAATCCGCGGCGGAACTGCTGCTGTTTGTAGCGGTTTTCCAATGCCAATATATCCTGCTTCAGCACCTGTGTGTATTCGTTGGTGTGCAGTAGAAACTGCTCAAAGTCCGCCTCACGGAACTCAATAAACCGCTGTTCTATATAGGTTTGCACGTCTTTGGGCGTGAGGGGTATCATCTTGCCCATCAGTGCCGCCACCTCGCTGCTGCAGCGGGTGCGCTTGCTGTCTATATTGTCGGCATCGCGTATATAGTTCAGTATCAAGTCGTATGCCGAACCTTTGATTTTCTCATAGCGGGGTGTATGGTCGTCTGTTTGGTCGGATATATCCACTTTGTAGAGGCTGGTCTCCGCCCTTTCGAAGGAGAACGGCGGTGTCTCCTGTGCGGACAGGCGGAAGCCTTGCAGGAGGTCTTCGCCCTCCAACAGGTGGTCGTTGGCTTCGCCGAAGATATTACCCGGCGAACTCTCATCGCGAATGAAGAACTGCGGCAGGCAAACGGCTTTGGCACTCTCGGCATAGAGCGATTGGATAGTCGCCCGCTTGACGCTTTCGGCTAACTCGACAGGCACTTGTTCGCCCGTCTGCTGTTGTATCTGTTGTTCCATATCCGTGGCTTGTTGCTGTGCGGTGGCGAGTATCTGCGCCACCTCTTTGTTGTCTTCTGTTGTGTTTTGCGGTTGATATGCTATGTCGGTTCGTCCGTCGAAACGGATAGCGGTGGTGTCGATGTCATCGGCTGTGGTCGTCTGCGGGGGTGTCTCTTCGGGGAAGAGCATTTGCAAAGTCGGGGCAGTGGTTGGTGCCGTTGCAGGGGTTTCCGCCATATCAAGGGAGCGGTAGTCGCGGGCGGAGAAACCCGCATGGTTGAGCCCCGCCACCACGCTTTGCAACGTGTCCTGGAACTTTGCCGAGGCGGTCAGCACGTAGGACAGGTTCAGCACATCGGTGCTGTTGCGCCGCGCATACGGCAGACGCAGTACACGCCCCACTATCTGCTCCACGTCCACGCACGACGACTTGTCCGCCAGCGATGCCAATATGTAGGCAAACGGGCAGTCCCACCCCTCTTTGAGGGCGTTGATGGTGATGATATAGCGCACGGGGCAGTCGGGCGACATGAGGTCAATACCTGCCAGTTCGTTGATGTCGGCGGTCTTTATCTTGATTTGCTCCTCGGGGATATGGAGTGCCATCAGTTTCCCGCGTATCTTGCCGAAGGTCTCGCGCTCCTCGTCTTTGTTCTTCGGTTCGGCTTGGAACAGCACTATCGGTCGTATGTAGCGTGTCGGGTCTTGGCGGGCGGTCTGCTCGAGGGTGCGTTGGAGGTGCAGTGCCGAGTCGATGACTTGGTTTTTGTTGGTATGGTTATAGACGATGACGGGCAGTTTGACCATGTTGTTGCGCTTGAGTTCCAGTGCGTCGGTGAAACAGATGATGTTGCTGTTCTGCTTGGGCGTGGCGGTGAGGTCAAGCACGATGGAGGGTGCCATATCGTTGAGCATATCCTCCGAGAGCGATGTGTTGGCGTTGTGGCTCTCGTCCACTATCACCACGGGGTGCAACGCCCGCAGCACGGACATCAGTTGTATCTCACCCGCAGCGTCCGCCACGGCACCGGGCAGACCGGCAAACGACTGCAGGTAACCGTTGTCCTGATAGACCTTGCGCCCGTCCTTGTTGGTGGCGCGGAACGAATCGAATGTCGCCACCATGATGCACAGGTTCTCCCGCACGTTGGAGAGCGAAAAGCCTTGCCCGAGCAGTGCCTGCTGCTTGTCGAAGACCAGGACACGGCTGTTGAAATCGGTGTCGATACGCTGCCGGTACGGGTGCCGCGGGTTGGTGAGGTGGCGTAGTGTCTGCTCCAAGATAGTAGTGGACGGCACTAACCATACCACCATTTGGCAGGTGGTGTGTATGTGGTTGAAGAGCACCCGCAGTGCCGCCGAGGCAAGCAGGGTCTTTCCTCCGCCCGTCGGCACTTTGCAGCAGATATGCGGGGCGTGGCGGACATTGTCCTTGTAGGGTTCGATGGCGGTACCGCGGCAAGGCTCGTAAGCGGGACGGTTGGTGCGCCAGAAAGTACGGAACGCCTCCATATAGTTGTGGTGCGGGTCTTGCTCGATAAGGGTGAGATAGCGTTCTATCTCGTCCAAGTTGTGCTGTTGGTATGATTTCAGTTCCATGTGTCTCCTTTCTCCATTAAAGACCATTAAAATCCCATTAAAAGTCTCAGTTAATTAGACGTTAATTCGTAATTCCTCATTCCTAATTCATAATTATCTCTACACTTTCTTGATGTCGCGGGGGATTTGCTTGAAGGTGATGTGGTGGGTAAGCATAAAGTCGCGGCTTAGGCGGCAGCAGTCGGCATAGATGATATACTGTTCGGCTTGGTCGGCTGGGGTGAACGTGTTGAGAAACGCCCTGTCCAATACCGTATCCTCGCCACGTTTGTAGTAGAAATAGTAGTTGGTGCCGTCCTTGCGACCTAACAAGTAGGGGTGCGTACTGACGACGCGGGACGCGTCGTCCCCACAACATTGCATAGTCATACGGTTTGTGCCAAACCGACCGCGGACGAGGGCGTCCGCGTCCCCGGCAGCCCCGTCGTCAGTACAATCTTTAGGACTGTGATACGGCGTGTTTGTTTCGCTGTACCAGATATATCGTCGTATCTGCTCGGTGTCGGCGTGGTCGTTGAGCAGACCGGTCTGCGGGTTATAGATAGTGTCGCCCAGTTCGTAGAACGCGAACGAACCGCCCGTACCCGCCACGGTTTTGTTGCCCTCGCCGTAGCCGTTAATCACACGGCGCACCCGCTCGGCAGTGATGGTCTCGGCATAGTCGCACATCTCCACCAAGATAAACCGCCTGTGCCCGCCGTCCTGCTTGTTGAGGTTCAATACCGCGTGGGCAGTAGTTCCCGAACCGGCAAAAGAATCAAGGATGAGGGCGTTGGGATTACCTAAAAAACTTATCAAATACTCAATTAAAGAATGTGGTTTGGGAAAATCAAAGACTTTCTTTTGATTGAATATACTTTCCAATTCTTTTCCTGATTCTTCTGTTGTCAAAACTCCGCAGGTATCATCTACCAAATTAGGTGGCACTTCAGGGTCATATTCATTCTTTTTGTAACTCAAGACCAATGAGTCTGAACAATTTATTCTTGTTTGTTTCAGGAGTTCTTCTTCAAGTTTACTTTGTGTCCAGATAAAACGATTTTTGAAAGATACAGTATTAAGGTTTGTATGGTTTTCAATAGTCAAATCATTTAACAACTCATTAGGGAATTTTTCTGTTCCATATACTCCTGTCTCGATTACTCCTTGTTTCCTTTTGAAAGTTATTGTTTTAGGTGCAAATGATAGAATCTTGAATGTGTTTTGTGGTTTGGTCAGGGGGTCATCACTTTTACTAATTTTGCGCAATCCCCTATATTTAGAGTTATTCTTGACTTTTTCATAGCACAGAATATACTCGAGGTTTTTCTTAATTTTATAGGATAGGTTAGGCGGAGTTGCAGACCTATACCAAAACCACACTCCTACAAAATTCCCTGCGCCGAATATCTCGTCGCAGATTAGTTTGAGGTTGGCTTGCTCGTTGTCGTCTATAGAGATGAAGATGGCACCCGTGGGAGAGAGCAGTTTTTGGAGCAGGACAAGGCGGGGATACATCATACAGAGCCACTTGTCGTGGCGGGTCAGGTCTTCGGCTTCTTTGCCCACTACCGCACCCAACCACTTGCGAATATGCGGGTCGTTGACGTTGTCGTTGTACACCCAGCCCTCGTTGCCCGTATTATACGGCGGGTCGATGTAGATGCAATCCACGCGGTTCTCATACTCGGGCAGCAACGCTTTGAGTGCCTCGAGGTTGTCGCCGTGGATAATCATATTATTGACCTCCCCAACCCCTCCTTCAGAGGAGGGGCTATCGGTATCGACACCGACGACCGCG
>DGIN01000092.1:15816-16327 GCA_002387325.1 Bacteroidales bacterium UBA4621
GGTGGTCGCCCTTGCCCTCGGCGACCGGTACGGATACAAAAAAACGTGGGCAACTATACCTATCGAACTTACCTTGGAGGTTTAGGAACATACCTTGGCACTAAGTTCGGTACTATACAGCGTCCACGTGCATATATACACGCCATACACGACAAGGGAAGATCCCATTGTCGTGCGGCGGAGGTATATACACTCCGTAAACGTCCACTGATACCGCCTTCTGAGTGCCTTTTGAAAGTTCCTAATTTCCAATGGTCAGATTGCGACGAGTAAACGTCTTTTTCTCTTATGTCGGTTGCGCGGTGTGCTTGCTATGGCACAATCGGCAACACGCGTGCAAAGGTAAACATTTTCCGCGAGATACGCAAATAAATTTTGATGCGCTTGCCCTGAAATAAAATATCTATTGCCACATACCACGGGTCTCCCCCCTCAAAAAAAATATACACTTTATGCAATATAAAAAGTGCATAAACTGTATAAAAAGCAGGCTTATCCTGTCGGAAAAAGC
>DGIN01000092.1:16424-36969 GCA_002387325.1 Bacteroidales bacterium UBA4621
ACGTAATGGGTATATGGAGGTAGGGGAAACTGTATAAACTGCATAAACATGGCTTTGATACGCCTGCCCTGCTATACGGATTTAAGCATCGTCCACCCGCAAACAGTCTCATTCTTTATGAAAAAGGGGTCAAATGTTTGTGTCTGTTTGCATATTTTGAAAAAAAATCGTAATTTTGTCGGCAAATTGGTTATTGGTACAGCGCGTGAAAATCATAGGTTTCGCATACATCGACGGTCGGACGGAGATAGTGCTGAAAGGCGACTCTTCGCTGCTTAACGGCAGAAAACCGATGTTTGTCCCCTGCTGGACGCACGACTTGCGTGTTACGCCATGTATCGTATTGCGTGTCAGCCGGTTAGGCAAGAATATCGCTGTGCGTTTCGGCAACCGTTACTATGATGCCATTGCTCCGGGTGCGGATTTTATGGCATACGATGTGCTGTCGGAAGCCCGCATGGCGGGAGACAGTTGGACACGTGCGCTGGCTTTCGATTTTTCCTTGGCTGTGGGGGAATTCGGTACAGACGGGAACTATGACGGGAGTATAGAACGCGCAGACGGAACGGTAGTTGCTCTTCCCCCTATGCCGTTGGTAGTCTCCCCCGACGAGGCTATACACCGGGCAAGCGAAATAATGACCATACGGCAGGGCGACCTTGTTTATATACAGTATCAAACCAACGGGCAAGCGGTTTTTACAAATGACATCCTGCGTGCTTGCCAAACACAAGAAGAAAAACTCTATTGCAAAATCAAATGAAACGCCTTTTATCCATATTCTGTCTCTCCGCCATCGCTTTCTGCGCTTTTGGCATTACGCATACTTACACACCATCCTCCGTACTGGGCAGCGGCTCGTGGGTAAAAATCCGCGTGAGTGAAAGCGGAGTCTATCGTATGACCTACGAGGAATTGCAAGCCGCCGGTTTGGGCAATCCCTCCGATGTGCGTGTGTACGGCTATGGCGGTGCTATGCTGACGCAGAATTTCAACAAAGCCAAAATAGACGATCTGCCCGCGGTAGGATTTTATATGGAAAAAGGGGCGGACGGCGTTTTCGGTGCAGGCGACTATATCCTGTTCTATGCACAGGGTACCACCTCGTGGGCATACAACGGCACACAGTTTATCCATACCCGCAACCCCTACTCCGACTACGGATACTATTTCCTGACCGACAACGGCGGAACACAGAACCTGCTGCCTACGGCAAACGCCATAGACGGCAGCGGAGGCACGGCAGCGGATACTTATACCAATTATCAGATACACGAGCAGGACTTGCTTAACCTGCTTGACCGCGAGAGCGGTGTGGATGGCGGCGGACGTGAGTTTTATGGTGAATCATTCTCTTCCACAACCCCCAACCGCACTTTCTCATTTACCACGCCCGATGTGGTCGTTTCCGCCCCTGTACGTATCCGCAGCGAGGTGGCGGCTGCGTCTTCCTCTTCCTCACGCTTTACGCTGGGCCTCAACGGAGGCAGCAACACACTGCGGTTGGATTCCATCCCTGTAAGCGATTTTTACACCAAAGGTGCATTGGCAGTTTTCAACAAAGACTATACCGCCAACGGCAACACACACCATGTGGTTTTGAGTTTCTCCAACTCTGCATCCGGTGCCGCCGGCTATCTGAATTATATTGAGTTGTCCGCCACGTGCCGTCTGTCTATGACGGGCAGTTATATGCCGTTCCGTACACCTGTCAACTACGGTTCCCCTACCCCCGTAGTCTATTCGCTGACCAATGCCACCGCACAGACACAGATATGGAACATCACCGATAGGGCGCACATTACCCGTGTGCCCGCCACGCTGTCGGGCAATACACTGACTTTCGTCGGCATCAACGAGACGGCGGTACAGGAATATGTGGCGGTGAATACCAACGGCACCGGCTGGCTGACGCCGGACATAGTGGGGAGCATTGACAACCAGAACCTGCACCGGCTGAAGAATATCGACTATGTGATTATCTGCCCTGCGGAGTATGTAGGCGAGGCAACCCGTCTGGCACAAGCCCACGCACGCAAACAGGCTATCACGTGGGCGGTGGCAACCGATCAACAGGTATATAACGAGTTCTCAAGCGGCACACCTGATGCCACGGCATACCGCTGGCTGATGAAGATGCTTTACGACCGCGGCACGGGCAGCAACCACAAACCAAGTTGGCTGCTGCTGATGGGCGACGGTACGTTTGACAACCGCAAACTGCTGACCACTTCCGGGCAAAACACCCTGCTCACCTACCAGGCCAAGAACTCCACCGTAGAGACCAAAGCATACGCCAGCGACGACTATTTCGGTTTTCTTGACAACAACGAGGGTGAAAACGACACGCAGGGGCGTATGGACATCGGTGTAGGGCGATTGCCGGTAAACACCCTGACCGAAGCGCAACAGATGGTGGACAAGTTGGTCGCCTATATGGAGAACAGCAGTTACGGCAAATGGAAGAACCAACTCATTTTCCTTGCCGATGACGGCGACAACAACCTCCATACACATGTTGCGGAAGAGGGGGCGGAGCGTGTACGCAGGAAAAATCCCGACTTTGTGGCAAACAAGATCTACCTTGACGCCTACCCGCAGGAAACAGATGCCTCGGGCGAGAGTTACCCGCTGGCGAAAAACAAGTTGGATAACCTGCTCAAGAACGGAGCACTCTATATGAACTACTCGGGGCACGGCGGCTACAATGCCATCACCAACGAAGGTATGATGAACCTCAAAAGCATACAGAGTATGACCAACTCCAACCAGGCACTCTGGATGCTGGCTACTTGCAGTTTCGCCCATTTCGACTCAGGCAAACGCTGTGCTGCCGAGGAGGCTGTCCTCAACCCTAACGGTGGTGCCATCGGTGTCATCTCGGCAGGACGTACCGTTTACGCTACGCAAAACACCTATATCAACCGCTATTTCTGCGACACGCTGTTCGGACACAAAGATCCGTATTCGTATGAGATGACTATCGGAAAAGCCCTTGCCGTGGCAAAGAATATGACGGGTACGGACGAAAACAAGATGTCGTATGTGTTGCTTGGAGACCCTGCACTCCGATTGGCATATCCTACAGACTATCAAGTGGTAACAACCACCGAAGTAGATACATTGCACGCTTTGGATGTACAACAGATTGAGGGGCATATCGAAGAGGCGGACGGACAAACGGCAGAGTGGTTCAACGGCAAAGTGAACATCACCGTCTATGACAAGATGCAGCGTGTTACCACCCGCGACAACGATGAGAAGAACGAGGACAATAAACAGACCGTTACCTACAACGACTACCCCAATACGCTCTTCAGCGGATTGGCAGACGTGCAAAACGGGTGTTTCTCCTACACGTTTATGACCCCGAAAGACATCCGCTACAACTACGGCAAAGGGCGCATCGTCTATTACGCCTACGACCCGACCGAAAAGGCTGAAGGTGTCGGACACTTCGAGGACTTCGTTATCGGCGGCACCGGTTCTATCTTTACCCAAGACACCATAGGACCGACTATTTCGCTCTATCTCAACACCCCCGCCTTCACAGACGGCGGCACCACATACGAGACTCCGCGTTTCTTTGCCGACATCGAGGACGAGAATGGTATCAATACGGTAGGGACAGGTATCGGGCATGACCTGATGCTGGTGGTGGATAACAGTGCTTCGCACACCTACGTGCTAAACGAATTTTTCACCTCCGCCGACGGCAGTTACCAAAAAGGACAGGTCAGTTACCTGATGCAGGAATTGGCAGAAGGTGCGCACAGTCTCACTTTCCGTGCTTGGGACCTGCTCAACAACAGCAGCACCGCCTCCCTCAGTTTTATTGTGGAAAAAGGGGCGGACCCCAATATCTATTCCGTAGTAACCTACCCCAACCCCGTGCAGGCTTCCGGTATTCTGAATATGGTGGTCAACTACGACCAGCCCGATATGGTGGTACAGACAGAGATTTACGTATATGATATGTCGGGTCGTCTGATGTGGCAGCAATCGCAGAAGAACCCCGATCAGGTACAACTCAATTTAGCAGAGATGGGGCTTTACCCCGGACTGTATATGTATAACATCCGCATCAAAACGGAAAACAGCGGCTATTCGTCCAAATCAGGCAAGATAGTGGTCGTACAATAGCGTTTCATAAAAAACGCAAGCGGCTGAAAAAACAAACAGAAACATATTTACTCCACAGATAAGCCTATGAAGCATATTTCTTGATGTATTATCAGAAACATTAACAAGTAACAAAACAACATTCTATAAAACAACAATGAAAAAAGTTCTTTTATCCATCGCAGCCGTTGCTTTGCTTGCTGTCAGCGCACAAGCAGCGGACTATACTATCGATGAAACAAACACTATGAACCCGCTTATTACCGCAATGCCCTCTTTGAGCATTGCGCCCGATGCACGTTCCGCAGGTATGGGCGATATAGGAGTAGCCACCGATGCCGACCTCAACTCGCTCCATTGGAACCCCGCCAAATTCGCCTATATGCAAAGCGCAGGCGGGCTAACCGCCAACTATACCCCATGGTTGCGCAAACTTGTGAGCGACATCGACCTCGCACATATTGCCGGGTACTACAATTTCGGAGACCTTGCAGGCGGTATTGCGGCTTCGTTCACCTATTTCTCGCTCGGCACGGTCAACCTGACTGATGCCAACGGTACGGTGATTCAAGATGTACAGCCCAACGAGTGGTCGCTCGACCTCTCCTACTACCGCAAGTTGCACGAGTATGTAAGTATGGCGGTAGCATTGCGTTTTATGTACTCCGACCTCAACAACGGTTACAACACCTCCACTACTACGGCGGGTGAGATGTACCCTGCTTGGACGATGGCGGCAGATGTTTCGCTCTACTACCACCAGCCTATCGAATTGCCGATGGGAACGAGTTATTTCTCACTCGGTTTTGCCCTGCAGAACCTCGGCGGCAAGATGACTTATGACAAGATTACCCAAAACTTTATCCCTGCCACTATGCGTATCGGTGTCAACTACGAGTTGCCTTTCGACAAGTATAACAGCCTTACTTTCGGGGTACAGGCTGACAAGTTGATGGTTCCGTCGCGCAAGTCGAAGTTTGCAGACCAGGAAGACGGGACATGGAGTGAAGACGGGTTCTCTGCTCTCTCGTCTGTAAAAGGTATTTTCCAATCGTTTGCCGATGCACCGGGCGGGGCGCTTGAAGAGTTCCGCGAAGTGCGCTGGGGTGCAGGTCTTGAATACTCCTACAACAAGCAGTTCTTTGCGCGTTTCGGATACAGTTACGAGAACTACTACAAAGGCAACCGCAACTATCTGACCGCAGGTGCAGGTTTCCACCTCAGTATTTTCTCGCTTGATGTAGCCTACTGTATCGGCTTGGCAGCCTCCAATCCGCTTGACCAGACTATGCGTTTCACGCTCGGTTTCGACCTCGCCGGTATCAAAGACCTCGTAAACAATCGCAAGTAAGAACAAAGAACAAAGAACAAAGGACAAAAAACAAAGAACAAAGAATAGAAATGTAACGGCTGATAATATCAGTACATTTTAGTCTTTTGTTCTTCAGCGAACGCAGTGAGCGATCATTTGTCCTTTAGCGAATCGGTTTATAGAAATGAGAATCGGTTTCGGATATGATGTACATCAGTTCGCCCCCAATCGCAAGTTGTGGTTGGGGGGAATTGATATACCCTCGGAGCGTGGTTTGCTCGGACATTCAGACGCCGATGTGCTGATTCACGCTCTCTGTGATGCCTTGCTCGGTGCTGCCAATATGCGCGACATCGGGTATCATTTCCCCGACGCGAAAGGAAACGAATACGAGGGCATAGACTCAAAAATACTGCTTCGCCGCACAATGGAGATGATACGTACCAATGGCTACGAATTGGGCAACTGCGATTGTACCGTCTGTGCACAGGCTCCCAAACTCAATCCGCATATCCCCGCTATGCAACAGTGTCTTGCGGAGGTAATGGGTGTGGATGCCGGTGCTGTTTCTATCAAAGCGACCACTACCGAACATCTCGGATTTGTAGGGCGCGAAGAAGGTATTGCCGCTTATGCGGTGGTCTTGCTACAATAAGGCTATGAAAAAAAGTCTCTTTACCATACTATGCTGCCTGTCCGCCCTGCTCGCACAGGCACAAACCGACTTCGTCAGGCAATGGATTACCGATGTTACCGCATTGGGTGGCAGCCCCGTAGTGGAAGAAGAAAGCGGTCATTACAGCCGTATCCGTATGGCGGACAGTTGCTATATCGAGGTGCAGAACTATGGCGACAGCATTCTCATAGTGCAAACCGTCTGTGCGCCGGTCTGCTCCTCGTGCGCACACGTATATAACAAGGAGTGGCAACTGCTCCGTGAGGTGCGCCCTGCCAAAGAATGTACTTTCCCGCTTGCCACTATCCGCAACGGACAACTCACCTGGCAGGACAACACCACCGCAATCCTCGACGACGAGGAAAAGAAACAGTTGTAATTCCAAACAAATTAACGGTTGATTAATGGCAATTAACGGAGAATTTTAATGTCTCTTCAATGGGCATTGATGGATAATACAAATGGAACTTCCTGTTTATCTGATAGGTTATATGGGTGCCGGCAAAACTACCGCCGGTCGTTTGCTTGCCGACAAGTTGGGCTGGCATTTCGTCAACTTGGACGATGCGTTCAAGGAGTTCTACGGGCTCAGTACCGCCGACTATATCCGCACGTATGGGATGGACGATTTCCGTCACAAGGAGAAAGACGTGGTGGAAGAACTCTCCGAACTGCCTATGGACAGAGTTATTTATGCCACGGGGGGCGGTTACCCGTGCTGGGAAGACAATATGGATTGTCTCCACGAACTCGGCACCAGTATCTATATACGCTGGCAGCCCGCACATCTCGCCAAACGCTTGGCACTCACCGACCTCAGCGAACGCCCCGTCTTGCAAGGGCGCACCGAAGAGGAACTGCTGCAATTCATCACCCCGCACCTTGCTTCCCGCGAACCATACTACTCGCAGGCTGACTATATAGTCGAAGCCCCGTTGGGCGAGTGCGACGAACAAGCCGACGAGCGTATCGCCGAACATCTCTACCACCTTATTCAGTCCCTTCGTGGCAAAGAGTAAATGTTAAAATAACAACATAAACAACTCCCTACCCTGCGTATGATTTTATCGGGTTGATACCGAGTGGATACCGAGTGGATACGCTTATGTAAGGCTACCTTTAATACGATTATTTTTTAATAACAATTATACAAAGTACTCTTATTATGACTATCAACGAAATACAAGACGAAATCATTGACGAGTTCTCCGCCTTTGATGATTGGATGGACCGTTATGCGCTCCTGATTGATTACGGCAACGGCTTGGAACCGTTCCCCGAAGCCGACCGCACCGAGCAGAACCTGATTGACGGATGCCAGTCGAAAGTGTGGTTTACGGCAGAGATACAAGACGGCAAAATCATCTACCACGGCGACTCGGATGCTATTCTCGTCAAGGGTATTGTGGCACTGCTCATTCATGTCTTGAGCGGTCATACCCCGCAGGAGATTATCGATGCCGACCTCTATTTCATCGACCGTATCAATCTCCGTGAGCATCTCTCCCCCACCCGCAGCAACGGTCTGGTGGCTATGCTCAAGCAAATGCGTCTCTACGCCCTTGCCTTTGCCGCCAAGAAATAAGACTCCCTATACACCAATAGAACACATACAAATAAAACCATATACAAATAAAAAGCAGTCTGCCACAACCAAACAGACTGCTTTTTTCCTTATATTCCGTCCCGCTAATGGGCTATATTTTGATACACCCCGTTCAATAGAAGGCAAAACAAGACAATGCTCCACACTATATTAAGAGCCGTCCTTTTTCGGCAACAATATAAAACCGGTGTCAGGCATGCGCCCGCCATCAAGGGGAACAAAGGCGGAAACATCAGAACGGAAGCCCACACTTCTCCCTTGCACAGCAGAATAACGGCTCTTTGGAACCCGCAAAACGGGCAACTGATGCCAAAGAGTTGTTTCCAAGCACAAGGGAGAAGTTGCATACGGAAGAAAATTAGAACAGGTCGCCGCCGAACATATCGAGCAGACTAAAACCTGCCGCACCGATAATGCAAACCGCAATGATGTAGTAAACAATGTAGATTGCCCCGAAGACAATGCCGATGATGGACATAATCTTGCCGGCATTAAGCATACCTGCACCGGTATATTGCTCGGGGTGGAGATTGTACTCGGTAAGACCTTTCTTGGCAAGCACAACGCCCACAATGCCGCAAACGAAGCCGACAAAGAAACAGCCAAACACTAACGAACAGATTCCCAGCACCAATGCTGCTACAGCATACGGTGCATTCTTTTTCTGAATTTCAGACATAATAGATAATTTTTATAAGTGAAACAAAAGTTGTGTTTACAATCCAAAGGCATCCTCCAAAGCCTCGTTAACGGCATCTTCATAATTGCCCGCCGCCTCATTGAGTGCATCTTCATAAGCATCGGCCACCTCATTGATAGCGTCTTCATAGATGTCAGACAGACTTGAGTTGCTCTTGCTTGAAGATTTCTTTTCAGGCTTTACCTCGTTGAGTTCCATATTGCCCAGGCTGATACCGGCTACTTTGTCAAACAATGCCCGTTTGGCTTTGTAGGACTTGTCGCCCGAATACTCCCACATATCTTTTACCGAGGCTTTCTCCGTAATGATGTCATCGGAGGACAATACACTCTCTATAACACTTCCGTCCATAGACAAATCGTCCCCTATTTCCGACTCATTAGCATCAACATAAGTGGCTTTCAAATTGCCCATACGCGGCTCGAAGTGCGTGGATTTGCGTGTATCCGTACCCGGTACTTGGCTCCATGCCTTGGTGTTTTGTATTGGTACCACTGCACGTACATCCCATCTGCCGTTTTCTTCATCAGCGCAAACCAGCATAATTTTGATAGAATCCACATCTTCGGGAATAGCAAGCAGACTCTTGTGCTTTCCTGAAAAGGTAACTGCATCGGCAGGTATCATTTTTGTGAGTTCTTCCTGCTTTTCACCGCAGGAGGTTAAACCTGCAGCCAAACAAAGTGCCACAGCACCCAAGATAAATTTTTGCTTCATAGTGATATTGCATTAAAATTAGAAATCAGATAATTGCAACGATGCATTGTAGATACGGAGAGCCTGTTCTTCGGTCAGTTCGTCTTCGTCCAACTGCTCAATTTTCTCTGCGATTTTCATGGCTTTCTCTGTTTTTCCCGCCTTGCAGGCTTTTTCATACTGTGAAACCAAGGATTCGGCAGAATTGCCTCCGCAGGAGGCTAATGTCATACTTGCCACTATGGCAAGTGCGATGAAAGATACTTTCTTCATACTGTTGTTATTTTAAGGGTTAATGATGTTTGTTGCGTTTCGTGCAAAGGAAATTCTCTTGATGAGGTATATTAATCTCTTGATGAAGTATATTCATTCTTCTAATGAGATATATTCATTCTTTTGATGAGGTATATATATATAAAAAACCGCTTCTGCGTTTTTTAACGGGGGTTCTAGCAAATACCCAAGACGATAAACACAGAAGCAGTAGCACGCATAAACGTACTAACAACACTGCCAATTCATCGTCTTTTAGATAATTTGCTAGATTTCCGTTAACGAAACCGGTAGGTCGGTATAATATAAAATATGTACTAACTGCCGTTGCAGTTAATAATTCTTCACCAAGAATTGCTGCAAAGGTAGTGCAAAATAATTACATACACAAATTTTAATGGCACTTTTCAAAAAAAATCTATACACATAATGCATAAAGACTGCATAATATGCATAAAAATATCGCTTAACAACCTTATAAAACTCCGTCCTTTCTACGTCCTTTCTACGTAATTGGTATTATGAGGTATAGGAATTACATACTCTGCATAATTTATGCATAAAAAAGCAGTCCGGCATTTTTTGCCGGACTGCTCGAATAAATCTATAGACTGTTTTTTCTATTCAGCCATCAAGAGTTCCATAATGGTGCAAGCAGATTTAGCCACGTTGGTACCCGGACCGAAGATAGCAGCCACACCTGCCTTGTAGAGGAAGTCGTAGTCCTGTGCGGGGATAACGCCACCGGCAATGACCATAATGTCGGGACGACCGAGTTTCTTCAGTTCCTCAATCACTTGCGGTACAAGGGTCTTATGACCTGCAGCCAAAGACGAAACACCGAGTACGTGTACATCGTTCTCTACGGCTTGTTTGGCAGCCTCGGCAGGAGTTTGGAACAAGGGTCCCATATCCACGTCGAAGCCGCAGTCGGCATAACCGGTAGCCACGACTTTGGCACCACGGTCGTGTCCGTCCTGCCCCATTTTGGCAATCATAATACGAGGTTGGCGGCCTTCTTTCTTTGCGAAGGCTGCAGTGAGTTGTTGAGCACGCTCAAAATCACTATCATTCTTTGTTCCTGCTGCGTACACGCCTGAAATAGTTCTAATAGTTGCTTTATAACGACCTACCACTTTTTCGCAAGCATCGGATATTTCACCCAGACTTGCGCGCAAACCTGCGGCTTTGACAGCCAAATCAAGCAGGTTGTGCGAGCATTTCTTGCCATCCGCCCATTCTTGAACGGTAGCAGTAATCTCTGCCAGTGCCTCTTGCACGGCTTTTTCATCACGGTTGGCACGCAACTCTTTGAGACGCGCCACCTGCTCCTCACGTACAGCGGTGTTATCAATCTCGAGAATATCGATCGGATCCTCGTGGTCGAGACGGTACTCGTTCACACCGATGATCTTCTGCGTCCCCGAGTCAATACGCGCCTGCGTACGGGCAGCGGCTTCCTCGATACGCATCTTAGGAATACCCGTTTCGATAGCGGCAGCCATACCACCGAGTTTCTCAATCTCCTGTATATGCTCCCACGCTTTGTCCATAATCTCTTTGGTGAGGGTCTCTACATAGTAGGAACCACCCCACGGGTCGATCTCCTTGCAAACCTTGGTTTCTTCCTGGATATAAATCTGGGTGTTACGGGCGATACGAGCAGAGAAATCGGTAGGCAGGGCGATAGCCTCGTCGAGCGCATTGGTGTGGAGCGACTGGGTATGACCGAGCGCGGCCCCCATCGCCTCGATACAGGTACGACCGACGTTGTTGAACGGATCCTGCTCCGTAAGCGACCAACCGGACGTCTGGCAGTGTGTACGCAATGCCATGGATTTCGGGTTCTTGGCACCGAAAGACTTGACAATTTTCGCCCACAGCATACGGGCTGCACGCATCTTGGCAATCTCCATAAAGTGGTTCATACCGATAGCCCAGAAAAAGGACAGACGCGGTGCGAAAGCATCAACATCCATACCTGCGTTGATACCAGCACGGAGGTACTCCATACCGTCGGCAAGGGTATAAGCCAACTCGATGTCGGCCGTAGCACCTGCCTCCTGCATATGGTAACCGGAGATAGAGATAGAGTTGAACTTAGGCATATTCCGGCTGGTGTATTCGAAGATGTCTGCGATAATCTTCATAGAGAACTTCGGCGGATAGATGTAGGTATTACGCACCATGAACTCTTTGAGGATATCGTTCTGGATAGTACCCGCCATCTCTTCGAGTTTGGCACCCTGCTCCAAGCCTGCATTGATATAAAATGCGAGAATAGGCAGTACGGCACCGTTCATCGTCATAGAGACGGACATCTTGTTCAAAGGAATACCGGCAAAGAGAACCTTCATATCCTCGAGCGAGCAAATGCTTACACCGGCTTTGCCTACATCACCGACAACACGCATATTATCCGCATTATAACCGCGGTGAGTCGGCAGGTCGAAAGCCACAGACAGACCTTTCTGACCGCTGGCGAGGTTACGGCGATAGAAAGCGTTGGATTCCTGTGCGGTGGAGAAACCGGCGTACTGACGAATCGTCCAGGGACGCAGAGGATACATCGCACTATACGGACCACGCAGGAAAGGCGGGATACCCGACACATAGTCAAGATGCTCCATTCCCTCGAGGTCCTCTTTGGTATAGACCGGCTTCACATCGATGAGTTCGGGCGTCTGCCAGTTGGCTTCGTTGGCTCCTTCTACATGTGAAGTAGGAACCTTATTAATGTCTATTTCATTAAAATTAGGTTTCATAATTGTAACAAATTAAAGGCACAAAGATATTTTCTCCAAATACTCGAAAAATTAATTCAAATATTATCAAATAAACAAAGAATATTATTATCAAAAAACTTCATTGAAGAGTCGTATTTCATTTTCAATAATATCGTAATAATATTTCTCAAAATGCAATTGGTTCTCGCCAAAATTGATAAGAATACCTACAGGCTTTTGTGTGAGACGAAGATAATTGAACAACTGCGCACGATGTTCCGCTGTTAGAGCATCAACTGCTTTCAGTTCCACAATCACATCCGAGCAAACAATATCCATACGATATTTCTTGTGCATCGGTTCACCTTTGTAAAATATAGGCAACTCTACTTCAGACAAATATACAACACCTTGTTTTGCCAATTCCATACACAATGCCTCATTGTACACAGCCTCTAAAAGTCCTTTCTTAAGTTCACTATGAACTTCCATAGCCGCGCCAACGATATCATATACCAATTGTTTCAACTCGTTTTCTTGCATATTTAATTTTGACAATTTACTCTTGATTTTTAGATAATATTTGGACAATATCGATAATATTTGTCTAAAAAAATACTTTCTGTGCGAGTTTTAGTCCTGCTTATTTTTTTAATAGTTGTGCATTATAGGATTTGAGGGTTTCGAGGACGTTGCTGCGGACGTTGATGAAATTGGTGATACCCAATGCCTTCAAATCGTCGGAGCAAGCAGGAGCACCTGCCACGATAAAGAGTTCCTTTGCATCCTTCAGTTTCTTCCATGCTTCGGGAGCAAGCGTTGCATACTCGTCGTCGCTGGAACAAAGCACGATGATGTCGGCTTTGGCTTTGCGTGCCGCCTTGATGCCCTCTGCCACGGTAGCGAAACCGTTATTATCAATCACCTTGTAGCCTGCACAAGCCAAGAAGTTGCACGAGAACTGCGCACGTGCAATACGCATAGCGAGGTTGCCGATGGTGAGCATAAAAGCAACGGGCTGTTTCTTGGCGGCTTCTGTCTCAAGACGCAGAGCCTCAAATTCCTCTGCAGCACGCGCCACAGGCAAAGCAGGGATCTGTCCTTTATGCGTAGCACAGCAGCCACATCCACAATCAGTCGTTTTGATTTTCTTTGCGGCTTTCTCGGTGAAATTAGGATACTGGTTCGACCCCAACAATATCTCTTTGCGTCTTGCCACATCCGAGAGACGTTTGGTGAGGTTCTCTTGCATAGCCTCCTGCACCTTACCCGAAGCCACCATTTCGTACATACCGCCCTGCTCCTGAATAGCAAGGAACTGTTTCCAAGCCTCCTGTGCCAGCGAATGGGTGAGGTTCTCTATATAGAACGAACCGGCAGCGGGGTCCACCACCTTGTCGAAATGCGACTCCTCTTTGAGGAGCAGTTGCTGGTTTCGGGCGATACGCTCCGAGAAGTCGGTCGGTTGCTCATAGGTAACATCAAACGGCGTTACGACAATCTCGTCTACACCGGCAATGGCAGCCGACATCGTCTCGGTCTGGGAACGGAGCAGATTGACATACGCATCGAAAACGGTCATATTGAAACGGCTGGTCTCTGCGCTGACATTCATCTTGGCAGCCTCTTTGAGCGCAGCGGTGAAAACAGGAGCCTTATAAGCCTCTACAATCTTTGCCCACAGCATACGACCTGCACGGAACTTGGCAATCTCCATAAAATAGTTGCCACCGATACCCATATTGAAACGAATGGCATTGGCGGCTTTATAATTCGGCACACCCGCCTCGGTGAGCATTGTCATATATTCAGCCCCCCATGCCAAAGCATACGCCAATTCCTGTGCGCAATATGCGCCCGAATTGTTGAGTATCACCGAATTAACCCCTACCACACGATAACCTGGCAACGATTTAGCCGCCTTGACGGTAGCCGTAATTTTCTCCGTTACCTGCTCGCGTGTCAGCAGTTTGCCTTTGATAAGCATCTGCTTTATCGGATCGACATTGATACTGCCCTGCATATTCTTCACATCATATCCCATACGACCATAGTAGCGCACGAGGATATTTGCCAATTGCGGAGCCGCACATGGGCAGATAGTGAAGTTGATACGGATAGCGTCTGCCTTGATACCGTCAAGCAGTACCTTAATAAAATGGTAATTGAGTTTTTCTTTGTCCAAACAAAAACCTAACGAGGTAATGCCTTTGTTCAGGATATCCAATGCTTTTGCATTTGCTTTGCGGGCATTCTTGCAAGCACAGATGTTCTGACGGATAGCCCATTCGTTGTTGGTTTTTGTACCGCGTACATAGGGGAATTCTCCCGGTGCGGAAGTGGTTGTTTTGAGTCCCTTGAGGTCTTCACGACGATAGAATGGTTGCACGTTGAAGCCTTCCGGGGTGCGCCAAACGAGTTTCTTGTCGAAATCGGCACCTTTCAAGTCGGCAATGATTTTGTCTTTCCACGTTTTGGTGGAAATAGCGGGAAAATCAGCCAACAAATTCAATTCTTGTTCTGCCATGATAAATTGATTTATGTTGTTTTTTAGTTTTACGTTTGTGGTTACACGTTGGTGGTTACACGTTGGTGGTTTCGCTGCGCTCACGTAGGTTGCAAGGTATGTTAAATGTTAATTATTCATTGTTAATTAAACAACCTTGGGCGTTATAGACTTTGTCGCCTTTGATGATAAGCAGTTGTCCGTTGCGGAGCACCTTGACGGCTTGCGGTTGGATGGGTTCGAAAGTAACCTCGTCAATGTCAGTCTCCACTCCTCCTATATAGCCATTGCTTTTGCCCGGAACAAAACGTTCGTCAGAGGAACTGACAAGGTTGCCAAGATTTACTTTCTCGTCCGATTTCTCACCCCAGATATATTCTGCCAAATAAGGATAATCGATAAAGGGGTTGCGATTGCCCTGCGTCTTCTGGATACCATTGTTACGGTCAATCTCTTTCTGCGAAACAGGGTCTTCGCGATGCCATTTGAGCAACAAAGCCACACCATATTTGGTCAGTCCGAAGAAACCCGCAGCGGTATAGTTACCGCTAAAGGTAGTACCACCATTACTTGAGTTAAATTTATAAGTAGTGCTTGCCCATTTAATCATCGTACCAAAATAACCGCGGGCAAAATCACCTTTATATTCATCAATCGGCTCAAAAACCGTACTCGAACAAGTTGCTGTCAATCCATTTTTGCTCACTATATTTTTCCCATCTATTGATATGCTTTTGGCAGAGCCTAACTTACTCCCATTACCAGATGTATAAGAAGCAGAACTAACTTCACCATAGGGATAATTATTGCGCCTATTATTTACATAACAATCCGTTGGAACCAAATGAAAAATATCACATCCTGCATTTAAAGTAGAACCACCAAACCATGATTTAGGAATAGAGTGTTCACGATTAAATCCTGCACATTCTTTTGTATTTGTCCCATGATTATCAGGATTAAAAACACAGTCACTATACATATCCCAAATTTTTCCATTATCTTTCAAATCTGTAGATTTGAAAGCCGTCCAAAGCCCATCATAACCTAATGAATGATAGCCAACATTGGCAATAGTCTGTACAGCATCAAACAAGCCTTTGCCAGACTTGCCATCTACGGTGGCATAATATTCGGGAAGATTTTCGGCAGGAGTAACAGAAGCGGCAATCGCCCAACCTGCCAATAATACAGAAACAAACGAAGAAAATAATCTACGATTCATTACGTTTTCGCTTAAGGTTAATTATATATTTTTACAATCCCCGCATAACACCGATGCGCAGACTTATCTAAAAGCCTACAAAGGTACAACTTAAATCGGATATATACAACTTTTTCACACCTTTTAAGCCAAAAAGTGCTTTTTACCCATATCAAGAACGTCATTTCCCATACATCATGGCAACCGTCAAAACAATACCTATACACTTTATGCGATATAAATAGTGCATAAAGTGTATAAAAGCACCGCATAAAGACCTATCTCGTTGCCGTGTCGTTGCCGTAATTACTATACGAAAATATAAGACTGCATATTATGCATATTTTTGAGGAAAGAATATGTCTTTGCAAAGAATACAAAAGAAGCAACGGCATAGAGACGCTCCTGCATAATCCGGCTCCGCACTATCATCCGATTTGGCGGTTATCCTGTTCCCGCATAGCGTCATTTTCCCCATATAATATAGGAACGGCTATCCACGGCATTGGCCTGGGGAATGACCACCATCGAAGGGGTTTCCTTGTTCCAATCGCAGCGGGTGGCATTGGTGGAGTCGGCAATATAGGTATGTACATGCTCCGCCCATTGCTGCCACGAGGGGAGGTCGGACGGTTCGGAATAGACAAAATCGGCATAGTGTGTGCTACGCCCGACCACATTGTTGTGCAAGTCCATATAGGTGTCGCACGGCGCATTCTTATGTGCCGTTTCCCAAAACAAATCCATAACAATATATGTTATCGGCAGCCCGACGTATGTACGCAGCAATGCGTTGACCAGCGTATGTCGGTAGGCATCGCCAATCTGACCGCCCGAAGTGGCACCCGGATAGTAGTACTCTGCCATATTGGTAGCACGCTCTTTGCTTTGTAGTACACGGTAGAACATACGCGGTCCTTGCCAAAGAAGAACGGTAATACCTAGATTTTCCTCTTCAAAGGAAGTGAGGGTCAGCGAATCCAACGTAGCCCGCCCTACCCAACAGCTCTGTTCGGCAAAACGGTTGAGGGTTTGGAAACGCAGCAGTTCATCGCCTGTCAGTTCGAGAAAAGCAATCTCCTGTGCCAAACTGTCGGCGGAGAAAGCCGCCGATTGGTCGGCACTGTAACGGGCATTGAGTTGCGCAGGCGTGGGCAGTTCGCTGCCCATCAGATTGGAGATAGAAGCGGTCTGTACATTGGCATAGATAAGCATTTCCGCCATCTGCTCCACCTTGCGTATATATCCGGGATAGGCACGCTCCGGGTAGAGTTCGACAAGACGTTGCTCGATATAGTCCTGCATAGACATATTTCTCTCACGTATCTGCATAGCCTGCGGGGAAAAATACTTGGCTGTGGCGGAATCATATATACACTCCCACTCTCTGCCGATGATATACAATGCTTCCGCAGGAAAGGGCGGCAGGGCGGTGGTGTCCGGCTGCTGCACCACGGGTACAGCAGGAGCGGGTGTGGAAGCCACAGTCCTCTTGGTGGTATGACAGGCAGTAAATAAAAGGGCAGTTACACAAAAAGCCCATAGAAACAGACCTTTTTTCATATACTTGTTTGGAAACATATAATTCACTATTACCGTTACCGTATCTCGAAGTAATCCACATCCATATAGCCCGAGTCGTTGATTTTGACAGGGCGGCGGGAGCAGTAGAGACCTATTTTAGCCCCAATCCATTCCCCCTCTACGGCTTGGAAGGGCGCACCGACGGGGATATACGTCTTGCCGTCGCGCGAGAGATAGAAACGCCCCTGTTGTGTAGCAGTCATTTCCACCCGCAGCCATACATAGTTGCCGTCCGCTGGGGCGTCCAGCAGAAAGCACTTGCGTCCTGCCACTATGAGTCCAGCACGCTCGTATTGTGCGGTCTTGGGGTGAGGGGAGAAACGCACTTTGGCAGTAGCCGTAAACGCCCGCCCGGCAGGTATCTTTTGCAGGAGTAGGTTGGGTGCGGCGGGTACACTGTCGGCAGGATAGGAGAACAGGCGCAAGAGCGATTGCGAAGCATTGCAGAATGCATACTGCGGGCGGAAGTTGCCCGACCATTGCCAGCATAGAGCCAACGTGTTGCCATCAAAATCATCACGCCAAGCGGGCGTAATGCCCGGCTGCGGTTGCACAGGCATCCGTTTTTCTTCCGGCAAACAACATTCGCTGACAGGTTCGCCGTTATTGCCCATTACCGGCCAGTCGTCCGCCCAACGCATCGGCTGCAAGTGAACGATGCGTCCGGCGACACCCACGTCCTGAAAATGGAAGAACCAGTCGGTGAATGTACCGAGGTCGGTCTGTATGGGTTCGGAGGTAACCCATGCGCCCTGGTGCGGTGCGTTGATGCCGGTTTGCCCTTGCTGTAATACCCGTTTGGCTTCGTAAGGACCATACGGCGAGCGGCTTCGCAGCACCAACTGCCAGCCCGTGGAGACACCGCCTGCGGGGCAAAAAATGTAGTAGTAACCGTTGCGCTTGTGGAATTTGGGCCCCTCGCAAGTAGGGTTGTCGGGATGTCCGTCAAAGACAAGGCAGCTCTCCGTGAGACAAGACAACCCATCTGCTGCCAGTTCGCAAACCGCCAATGCGCTCTTGAAGCCGGCACGGCTTCCCGCAAAAGCGTGAACGAGATAGACGCGTCCGTTGTCGTCCCACAGCGGACAGGGGTCTATCAATCCTTTGCCACGCTTGACCAAGACGGCTTTTTCCCAACGGCAAGGCAGTATAGCAGTCTCCTCCGAGCGCACGCACCAGATACCCCGGTCGGGGTCGCCGTAATAGATATAGAAACGCCCGTTGTGGTAGCGAATACTCGGAGCCCACACGCCACCGCCATATTGGGGTGTGGTCTCGTCTTCCGTACCCGGTACACAATAGGGCAAGGCGGCATCGACAAGCGTCCAGTTGACCAAATCGGCAGAATGGAGTATCTGCAAGCCCGGTATGCAGTTGAACGACGAGGAGGTCATATAATAGCCGTTGCCTACGCGACACACGTCGGGGTCGGAGTAGTCGTAGGGCAAAATGGGATTGGTGTATGCGCATACGCCGGTTATACAGAGAAGCGCAATACAAAAAGAGAACAGGCGTTTCATAGGCTTTTCCATTATCCGAAATGTACAATGCGCGGGGCTTCGGTGTAAGAGGAGAATGTAGCCTCAGCATCCGCCATATAGTAGATAGCCATCTTGTCGCCCGTCTCGTCGTAGCCCATATCCCGCAGTTCGGGCATCTGCTCCAAAAAAGCGTGCTTGGCTTCGTAGGACTCGTCGGCAACCAAGCGGCAGGCGATACGCACCCAGCGGCTTTGGTTGTCAAAAGCACAAATCTCCACCAGCGGGTGTGCATCAATCTGATGGCTGACAGCCTTATAATGGGCGGTCTCGATGTACAACTTGCCGTTATATACAGCATACGAACCGAACGGGCGCACACGGGGCTGTTCCCCGTCCATAGTGGCAAGATAATAGGTGCCACAGGTTTTCAAAAACTCAAATACTTCTTGCATATTATTTATTGCCTTTTATGATGATCCAAATAATGATCGGTGCGCCAAAGAGGGCACTTACCGTTGAAATAGGCAGGGGATAGGTAAAGAGCGAACAGAGCAGGTCGCACAGAAGGAGCATATCTGCTCCGATGAGGGCGGAAGCGGGCAGCGTGGTGCGGTGGTTGGATGTACGGAACAGCCCCCGCGCAATATGCGGCACCGCCACACCAACGAATGCTATCGGTCCGCAAAACGCCGTGATACCACCTGCCAGCAAGCCGGTTGCCGGCACAATGAGCAAGCGTGTCCGCCCGATATGTATGCCCAATCCGCGGGCATAGTCTTCGCCCATCAACAGCCCGTTGAGCGGCTTCATCACGATAATACATACTACCATTCCAACCAGCCAGACAGGGGCGAGCCACATCATCTCCGCCCACCCGACGCTGCCGAGGCTACCGAGTGTCCAGACAACAAACAGTTTGAGGGCATCGGGATTGGCAAAGTTCTGCAGCAGATTGACCAATGCTCCTGCTATCGAGCCGAACATCATCCCCACGATGAGCAGACTGACATTGCTTTTTACCCGCCGAGCAACCAGCATAACGAGCAGCAAGACGGCAGTACTGCCGACAATAGCGGCGAACACAGAGGAGAAACGTCCGGCCACACTCAATCCCGCAAACGTAGCGCAGAGTGTAGCAAACGCTACACCCAGACTTGCCCCCGACGATACGCCGAGCGTGTAGGGACCCGCCAGCGGGTTGCGGAACAGCGTCTGCATCAGCAGTCCCGACACCGAGAGAGCCGCCCCGGCCATAATGGCGGTAAGGGCTTTGGGCAAGCGGATATTGAGCAAAATCTGCTGTTCGACGGAGAGAGTTCCGTCCAAACCGCTCAGGCACAGCAGCGGGTCAATCCATATAGAGCCGCAGCATATATCCACCCACAGCAATATGAGGAGCGATAATGCCAATCCGGCAAATATGAGAGTCTGCTTGTGCATAAGTGATCTGAAAAACCCATACAAAAGTACTACAAAATTCCGAAATATACAAACATAATCCCAAAAACGACATAATACGGGCAAGAAGGCAGTTACTCCGCAAGTTGGCACCACCCTTCCGCAGGGGACGCGGACGCCCCGTCCGCGGTAATTGGATATGGAAAAAGGTATGGAGACGGATGTGGAGAGATGTATATGGAGACGTGAAGCGTAAGGCAG
>DGIN01000092.1:37017-37632 GCA_002387325.1 Bacteroidales bacterium UBA4621
CGTAAGGCAGGTGCGCTTGCGCACCGAGTGCCTGCGCCCCCCCCGTAAGCCCGTGGGGCAACGGGATAAAAAAAGAGGCTGCCTAACCATACTTGTCAGACAGCCCCTTTGATTAAGTATTATGTACTATTCGTTCACTTCTATGCCGGTGGTGGTGTAGGTTTTGCCACCACGGAGGATAAGAACCTGTCCGTTGCGAACAATCTTTTGTGCGACAGATGATTCTGCGGCAGCATTATCCAAAGCCGTGGCAGTACCGCTTGTCGTGTTAAACTCGCCCGTGTAGGTCTGCAAGGTGGCGTTGTTCGCATCCTTGACGGTCATACCGAAGGTGTAATGCGTGGATTCGCTCAACCCCGTAACGGTGAAGCGGAAGCCGTCACCGGTCTGCTCGGCAGCGTGGCGGGGTTGTCCGTTCCGCGAGGGCGCAAAGGCAATGCTCGTCAGTTGACCGCTCGCATTGAAGACCAACGTGCAGAATACTACGCCGTCTTTGCATATCTCAAGCGTATAGGTGTTTGCCGAAGCGTCTGCACGCCAGACAAAGGTTGCTTCGTTGCCGGCAGGTGTAACCGTAATATCGTCACCGGTCGTGGTGTTCTCCGCACCGAGGCA
>DGIN01000056.1 GCA_002387325.1 Bacteroidales bacterium UBA4621
CTCGATTTTTAACGAACTATTGTTAATTGATACAATGGAAAAAGAGACCCGTTCTATCCTGATTAAAATCATTGTGGCTGCCGTACTGCTGGTAGTCTGTGTGGTAGTGGAGCATACCTGCCTGCTCGCGATGTGGCAACTGCTCCTTATTTATCTGGTTCCTTACCTTGTTGTCGGTTTCGATACGCTTCGCGAAGCGGTTGAAAATATCGTGCATGGTAAGGTGTTCGATGAAGATTTCCTCATGTCTGTCGCCACTCTCGGCGCACTCGCTATCGGTTTCCTGCAGGGAGCGGAAAACCAGTTCCCCGAAGCGGTCTTCGTGATGCTGTTTTTCCAAGTGGGCGAACTCTTCGAGACCATTGCCGAGGGACGCAGCCGCAAATCTATTTCTGCATTGATGAATATCCGTCCGGATACCGCCCATGTGGAACGGAACGGCGAATTGAAAACCATAGACCCGAATGATGTCCGGGTGGGGGAAATCGTGGTTGTCAAACCGGGGGAACGTGTGCCGGTGGACGGCGAAGTCATCGAGGGGGAATCACACCTTGATACCGTTGCTCTCACCGGTGAGAGTGTACCGCGTACAGTCCGCAAAGACGACTGTGTTATCTCCGGTTGTGTCAATATGTCGGGCTTGTTGCGCATACGCACTACCAAGATAGCAGGTGAATCCACTGCCGCCAAAGTGCTGGCTTTGGTGGAGAAAGCAAGTGAGAACAAATCCCGCAGTGAGAATTTCGTTACCCGTTTCGCACGTGTCTATACTCCGGTTGTCGTATGTCTGGCATTGGTGTTGGCGTTCCTCCCGCCTTTTTTCGCTGAAGGAACCTACATTGACAATCTCCCCACATGGCTCTACCGCGGACTGATGTTTCTGGTGGTATCCTGCCCGTGTGCCTTGGTTATCTCGGTGCCGCTGGCTTTCTTTGGCGGTATAGGCGGGGCTTCCCGAAAAGGCATACTCGTGAAAGGCTCCAGCTATCTGGATGCACTGGGCAAACTCGATACGGCGGTCTTTGACAAGACAGGTACACTTACCCGCGGCGTCTTCCAAGTGAGTCTGGTACACCCGCACGACATCTCCGAAAACGAGTTGCTACATCTCGCCGCCCATGTGGAGCGGTACAGCAATCATCCTATCGCCATTTCGCTGCGGCAGGCGTATGCACACGAAGCGGACTCTTGCTCGGTGGAGCAGGTCGAGGAAGTGGCAGGGCAGGGGGTGAAAGCCATAGTTAACGGCAAGCAGGTCTGTGTCGGCAACAGTAAGATGATGGATGCCGTCGGGGTTGAATGGCACGAATGTTCGCAGCAGGCACAGGGAACTGTTATCCACGTGGCTGTCAACGGCGAGTATGTAGGGCATATTGTTATATCCGACCAACTCAAACCCGATGCCAAAACGGCGATTGACCAACTCAAAGCCGCAGGCGTACGCCGTACCGTTATGCTCACGGGAGACCACTATGCCGTCGCGGAATTTGTGGCGCACGAGGTGGGACTTGACGAATTCCACGCCGACCTGCTGCCGCAGGACAAAGTCGCACAGGTGGAGCGGTTGCTTGCCGGCAAACCGCAAGGCAAAACCCTCGCTTTTGTGGGAGACGGTATCAATGATGCGCCCGTACTTGCACGTGCCGATGTGGGTATCGCTATGGGGGCATTGGGCTCCGATGCCGCTATCGAGGCTGCCGATGTGGTGCTGATGGACGACCAACCGTGTAAGATTGCCACCGCCATACGTATCGCCAAGAAAACCAATCGCATTGCCAACGAAAACGTCTGGTTCTCTATCGGTATCAAAGTCTTGGTACTCCTCCTTGCTACCTTCGGTATGGCCAATATGTGGCTGGCGGTCCTTGCCGATGTGGGTGTTACAGTACTCGCTGTCCTCAACTCCATGAGAACACTGCGATAAAGATGTCCTCATTATATATTTCTTTCTTGCTGATATATATTTCTTTCTTGCTGATATATATTTCTTTCTTGCTGCTTTCCCCAATTTATGCACAGGGCAACCGCATCAAAATTGTGTATTATTCTATGGACGCAGACACCATTCTTGAGATGCAGACGCCATCGTCCGCGGTCGATTTGGCCAAACCGTATGACTATGCTTCGCTTATGGAGACGACGCGTCCCGCATCGTTATCGGTTTCGCCGAACTATATTCGCTGCTGTTTTGATGCCCATAAACCCTATTTTCTACCGGTGATGTTACTATTTTGCTGCTTTTACCGATTTATGCAAATCATTGTTGCGTATTTCGTGGAAAAGCAGTAATTTTGCGCCCGTTTTTGAAAAAGGTATTAGTCACTACTCCGTTTTGTATGCTTCTTTAATGGCTTTGATGGAGAAAACATTAACGGCTCATTAACGGCTATTAACGGAGAACTTGTAAAGAAATTATGGAAAAGGAAATGACTTGGCGCAACTGGCTGCCCCTTGTCGGGCTTACTTGTGCCGCTTTTGTATTCAATACCTCCGAGTTTATCCCCATCGCCCTGCTCACCGACATCGCCGCCGACTTCAACATCACAGAGGCGCACGCCGGTATGCTCATCTCGGTCTATGCATGGGTGGTAATGCTTTTGTCATTACCGCTGATGATTTTGGTTTCCAATATCAATTTGCGCAAACTGATGCTGTGGGTTGTCGCCGGGTTCGTGCTTTTTCAGGTATTGTCGTCGGTGTCTGCAACCTACTATATGCTGATGTTTTCGCGTATCGGGGTGGCATGTACTCACGCTGTCTTCTGGTCGATTGTCTCACCTCTGGCGGTGAGTCTTGTCCCCGAAAAACGCCGCCCGTTGGCACTCAGCATGATTGTTACCGGCACATCGGTTGCTATGATTCTCGGTATGCCTATCGGACGTATTATCGGACTGCAAATCGGCTGGCGAATGACGTTTCTGTCCATCGGCATCTTTTCATTCGCAGTATTGCTGTATCTCTTCTTTACTCTTCCGCAAGTCCCCGCACACGGCGGATTTTCCGTACGCCAACTGCCATCGTTGCTCAAAAATCCGGTGCTTATAGGCATCTATATCCTCACGCTGGGTTTTTCCACCGCTTACTATGTCGGTTATAGTTATATCGAACCTTTTTTGTTGCAGGTAGCACACTTGTCCGAGGATTGGATTACCACCACGCTGATGTTCTTTGGTGTGGCGGGCATTGTCGGGAGCGTCTTGTTTTCCAAGTTCTATCAGCGCAATCCGGTTCGTTTTATTGCCTTGGCGATAGGCGGTGTGTGCGTGTGCCAACTCCTCATTGCGCCGATGGCGCATTTAGGGGCTGTCGTGGTTGCCGTGTGTGCATTATGGGGAATGGCGGCTACTGCATATAATGTGTCGTTCCAAAACGAGATTATCAATCATACTGAAGACGATGCCACACCGGTGGCAATGTCTATATCATCGGGTATCTTCAATCTCGGTATCGCTACAGGCACTCTTATCGGAGGCACTGTCTGCACACATCTCTCTATCTCATATATCGGCTACATCGGAGGCGCAATAGCCCTCGTTACGCTGCTTTATTGGTGTCTGGGGCTTTCAAAACGCTTTGGATAAGACAAACCGATAGCAACCACCCAAAAGCCAACAAAACCGGTCTGAAAGTCAGCAGAATCGATAGCCAAGCCCTACATCCCCGTACTCAATCACTCCCTTGACGGTTGTGTCCTTGCTCAACTGTTCCACCC
>DGIN01000059.1 GCA_002387325.1 Bacteroidales bacterium UBA4621
AGTTGCTGCAAGGGGAGTACAAACTGCTCGTCAACCCGACTGGCAATTTCGAAATCGGCGGTCCTCACGGTGATACGGGCTTGACCGGGCGCAAGATTATTGTGGATACCTACGGCGGCCGCGGTGCACACGGCGGCGGGGCTTTCTCGGGTAAAGATCCCTCGAAGGTCGATCGCTCGGCAGCGTATGCGGCACGTTGGATTGCCAAAAATATGGTGGCTGCGGGCGTGGCACGCGAGATGCTCGTCCAGGTCAGTTATGCCATCGGTGTGGCGAAACCTGTCAGCCTTTTTGTCGATACCTACGGTACGGCTGCAAAGGGAATCAAGGATGCCGATATCGTGCGTGTTATCAACCGCCTGTTTGACCTCCGTCCTGCGGCTATCGCACGCGACTTGCACCTTTGCGAACCGATCTATGAGGAAACCGCCAAGTACGGACATGTCGGGCGTACACCGGAGATCGTGGAGAAAAACTTTGTCGGCGAGAACGGCAAACCGATTACCAAACAAGTGGAACTCTTTACGTGGGAGAAACTCAACCGCGTGGAAGAAATACGTAAAGCCTTTAAGTTATGACCAAACCTGTCAGACAAAGTCTGCTGGTCGGCGCGATAGTCCTTGTGGCAGTCGCGCTTGACCAGGCACTCAAAATCTATATCCGCACCCACTATGCCCTCGGTGAGGCGCATCCCATAACTTCTTGGTTCTGGCTCTGCTTTGTCGAAAACGACGGCATGGCATTCGGTATCGAATGGTTCTCTAAGTTAGCACTGACCCTCTTCCGTATTATCGTAGTGGGCTTGCTCGGCTGGTATATACACGTCCTTATCCGCAAGCACCATCCCCGCACGGGCTACCTCGTCTCGTTGGCACTCATTATTGCCGGTGCATTGGGCAATATCGTGGATTGCGTGGCGTATGGCAAAATCTTCGGCTATGCAGGCTGGATGTATGGCAAGGTGGTGGATATGCTCTATTTCCCGCTGATTCACAATAGCGCAGGCGAGGTGCTGTTCTTCCGACCGGTATTCAATCTTGCCGACTCGTGTATCACTTGTGCCGTCATCATTATCCTGCTTTTCTATCGTCGCGACCTCAACGACTCGCTGGAGAAAAACAAACAGAACCCCCAAAAAGAACAACAGTAGGATGCGCCGCCCGACCCGATATATCTCATTGTGCATTATGCATTGTGCATTATGCATTGCTCTCTGCGGCTGCCGTCCGCGGGGTGTTATCTCGTCGGCTGAGATGCGCTCTGTCCTGCACGACTTGCACCACGCCGAGGCGGTCTTGCAGGTGGCAGGCTACAACTACGGGCACGATGAGGCGGTGGCAAAATACTACCAGCAGATTATGGACGACCATGGTATTACCCAGGCGCAGTTCGACAGTTCGCTCGTTTGGTACACCAACCACCCGCAGCGTTTCGACAAGATCTATCCCCGTGTGGTCAAGGACTTGGAGGCTGACCGCGACGAATGGCGTGCGCAGCACGAACTGCAACAAACCTTGCTCAACACACAAACGGAGGAGATAGAACCGCAGCCGCAGAAAAAAACTGTGGAGAATCTTGAGTGGGAACTGCAGCACGGCTTGCCTGTCCGTTATCTGATGGGAACGCCGCAAGAGTATCCCGCCGATACGCTTCCTCCTCTCCTCCCGCCTGTCGGAGACATCCTCATTATAAACGTATTCTCAATAGATACTCTTTCTGTAAGCCATTGATATGAAAAAGTCTGCCCTACAATATAGAATTGTAGGGCAGACTTTTTTGCGCCATCCCTAATTTGTTTCTTCGGGATTTGCGTAATTGTACAAAAAGCACTATCTTTGCAATCAAAATCAACCATATAGTGAAAAGGAGTGCGCTATAGGGCTGAAATACATATCACTCCTGACATTTTATAGCGTTTGCTATTTATTCGGTATCTGAAAACTTGGTCGTTTATGAGATTACACCCGAATAAGTTCAGTGAATGCTCGCGCATAGCGTGAGCGGAACTTATCGGTGTAATGGGTTCGACCAAGACCTTCAGATTGATAAAGAGACGTTTGCGCTTTTTTGTGCTTGTTTCTTTTCTTCTGTTTGGTTCTTGACGTTCCCATTTCCCCGCAATAGATAGTTCGCGCATACTATTGTGCAATGACTCAAATTGTATCTCAATCCGCTGCTATGCAGCGGGTTTATACCTCGATGGACTTGTTCTCGGGGTGTGGCGGTCTGACAAAGGGATTTAGTTGGGCTGGTGTTAAATCCGTTTTTGCTTCGGATATTGACGAAAACTGTGAAAAGACTTTCAAACGCAATTTTCCTGAAACTCCGTTCTTGTGCAAAGACATTACGCTCATTACAAAAGATGAGGTGGATGCCTTGACAGGTGGAGTTATTCCCGATATGATTATCGGTGGCCCGCCTTGTCAAGGATTCAGTTTGGCGAACAAGCGGCGTAATAAAATTGCGGACGATCCGCGAAACAAGTTGTTTTATGGTTTCGTTAAGTTTATAAATTGGTATTCGCCCAAAGCCTTTGTTATGGAGAACGTCAAGGGCTTGTTGTCTATGCAACACGGGCAGGTTATTCAAACTGTTGTTGAGGAATTTTCCAATGCGGGGGCTTTCGGCTATAATGTGGCGTACAAGGTACTGACTGCTTCGGATTACGGAGTTCCGCAAAATCGTGAACGCGTTATCTTAATCGGTTTTAGAAAAGATTTGGGTATTGTCCCGCAATACCCGCAACCTTATTCATTGGAGCATAAAATAACCGTTGATGAGGCAATTATGGATTTGCCGCAGATTGCAGCGGGCGAAGGCACGGCTATGCAAACATATCCCATAAAACCACAAAATGATTATCAGAGATTGATGCGGCAAAATTCGCAATATGTGTTTAATCACGTTGCGATGAAGCATACCGCCAGACTGATAGCACGGTTTGAGGCAATACAACCCGGACAAAATTTGTTGGATGTATGGGAGCAGCACGCTTCGTATCGTAGAGGTGCTCCGGGAACAATATCGACAGTCAAATTCGGGCAAAATAACCAACGCTTGTTCGGTAACCAACCCGCTCCCACTATTGCCGCTTCTTTTCAGTCTAATTTTGTACATCCTCATCTAAATAGAAATTTTACAGCACGTGAAGGAGCACGTCTGCAGTCTTTCCCCGATGATTTTATTTTTGAGGGTATGCGTACAAAGATGTCATGGGAAAAAGGATTGAGCCAGTATCAACAGATAGGAAACGCAGTACCTGTTTTGCTGGCAAAAGCCATAGCGGATACGATCGTACAACAACTTAACGGCAGATAATTTATGGAAAACATTGAATATATTATTCGGACATTTGTGGAGCAAGAACCCCATTTGTGTCATGCGTCCTGCTTGTTGAAACAACTGACCAATACACAGCAGAATAATAAAGATAAGGATAAGGCGATATTGAAATCTATCGCCAATCAATATGTACGCTACATTCAATGCAACAATGCCTTAATCGGTTATTCCTCGAATATCGTGGCGGCACGTGTTTCTGCACTTAATGAGTACTATGATTTTTTGCACAACAACAATTATGAGAATGTGTATAACCCTCAAACCAAGTTGCGTCCGACTATTTTGGAAGAATTTTTATTTTTGCTTTTTCGAGACCTTGTGCATAAATACCAAAGTAAATATAATGTAGCAGGTACGTTGGATAGTGGTAGTGCCAAATCATATACCAATCTCTATTTTAAGGCAAAAGATTTTGATAAGTTCATTGTTTCACCAGAGGTGGCTACGAATGTGAAAGACCAAGATTTTGCTATCTTTCGCTATTTCAAGATAGGCATTGATAATCAGACACCACAGAAAGTAGCCGTTCCTGCCATTGCGGTTGAGGCAAAAACGTTTATTGATAAAACGATGCTGGATAGTATTATTGCTACTGCGGAGAAAATCAAAAACGGTAATCCGTATGCACGCTTTGTGGCAGTTGCCGAAAAATATGATGTCGGGAGTGATGTCGATCCTGCTTATTCGCGCATTGATCAAATTTATATCTTGCGCAAATGTTCCCGTCGGGACGATTGGTCTCCTGTTGACAAGGATGTGGTGTTACGTTTCTTCAATGAAACAAAACAGCATATAGAACGCCCCTGGTCTGACGTGCAAAACCGTATGAAAGAATCAGGGATTATTATTTAGTCAATCGTTATGCAGTTTATACATTGTAATACCAATTACGTAGAAAAGACGTAGAAAAGACGTAGAAAGGACGTAGAAAGTACGTAGAAAGAAAAGGCTTTTTTTGATAGGACAT
>DGIN01000029.1 GCA_002387325.1 Bacteroidales bacterium UBA4621
GACCACTCCGCCATCTTTCCTGTTCTTTTCGTCCGAAAAGCGTGCAAAGGTACATCTTTTTTATGAACTATGCAAATATCAATGCAATTTCTCTCCCGATTTGAAGGGAAACGACCTTATGAAGTATGCAGATGGTATAGCAAATCCGTTGGCAGAATGGGGGGGTATGATTATTGCATAAAAGTTGTATATATTGTATATTTTTGAAGATTAAAAACACACCTCATATTATATGCAAAAGAACATTTATAATATCGTATGCAGAAGAATATTATATACCAAACTTTATACTTACAAAGAGTGAAAAACTATTCTGTTCCGATCTTGGCAGGCATCATTTTACTCCGGTCTATCATCTGATTTTTATGCGGTTGCGTTGTGTAAAAAACATCATCTCTTGTATATGTCGTGAAAAAGTTGTACCTTTGCCCTCTAAAATATACAAACCTGTTATGGAAAACTTGGAACTGCTCGTTGTTAAAAAGTTGTTGCAGCTGAAGACTTTCAGCCTTCAGGTCAATAGTCCGTTTGTATGGGCAAACAACCGCAAATCGCCTATTTATTTCGACGACCGCAAGATATTCTCCTATACTTATATGCGCAATTTCATCAAGTTGGAATTAGCAAAAACCGTGGCCGAACTTTACCCTGATGCCGATGTGATTGCCGGTGTGGCGGTTAATGCTATAGCCCACGGCGTATTGGTGGCGGAGCAGTTGGCATTGCCCTATATATACGTACATCCCACTCCGAAAGACCACGGATTGGAGAACCAGATAGAGGGTGACCTTCGTCCGCGTCAGAAAGTGGTAATCATTGAGAACCAGGTGAATGCGGGCGATAATGTAAAGAAAGTGATAGAGGTTCTGCGCAACAATGGTTGTACGATTGAGGGGGTGGTGACTATATTCGACTATCAGATGGCTACCGCCAAACGTGTATTCCACGATGCCGATGTCGAATTGGTGCCGCTTACCAATTTTGATGCGTTGGTCAAAGTGGCAGCCGAGGAGCATATTTTCTCCGATAGCGACCTCAAAGTGCTGCAAGATTGGCACAAGAATCCCACCAAATGGGGGAAATAAATGCGTAATTAATAATGCGTAATTAGTATGTCTGAAGTTAAATACGAAAGCAAGATACAGTCTGCCGCTGCTTCGGCAGAACAGATATATCGGGTATTGAGTAACCTGAACAATCTCAATCGCGTGAAAGACCTTATCCCACAAGACAAGGTGCAGGAGTTGGAGATTAGTGAAGATTGTGTGCGAATGAAAGTGGACGGATTGGGGCAAAAGATTGCTATTCGCATTGTGGACAAGATAGAAAACGACACTATCAAGTTCGGTGCAGAGAACATACCTATGGATATGAACTTCTGGGTGCAACTCAAAGAGGTAAGCCCCGATGACACCCGTATCAAACTGACGCTGAAAGCCGACCTGCCGATGATGTTCAAGATGATGCTTGACAAGAAACTGCAAAGCGGAATAGACCAAGCCGCTGAGATGCTTGCCAAATTCCCCTATGCGCAATGGAGTTGAACATACCGCAAACAGCGAGAAAAGAATAATACAAACGGCTCAATAATACAGAATGAAACGCTTACACATACACCGTGAAGGACGCAACTTGATTTTCGGACTGGCGTTGCTTCTATTTGTCATCAATGTGCCCATCTTTTTGTATTTCCCCCATTGGATATTTGCCATTACACTGATACTGGCTGCAACGCTGTTGGTGTTCGTTACCTATTTCTTCCGCAATCCCGTGCGGGTATTGGAGGTGGACGACCCCGATTTTCTTATCGCTCCCGCCGACGGCAAAGTGGTGGTGGTGGAACCTACAATGGAGAACGATTATTTCCACGAGGAGCGTTTGCAGGTGAGCATTTTCATGTCGCCTTTCAACGTACACGCCAACTGGTATCCTATCGAGGGAACGATACTGGTTTCGGAGCATCAGAAAGGTCGCCACAAAGGTGCATGGCTGCCCAAGTCAAGTACAGAGAACGAGCGTTCCCTGGTGGTAATCGAGACTCCTGACAAAGTGCGGATTGCCATCCGCCAGGTAGCCGGTGCAATGGCACGCCGTATTGTTACGTACGCCAAGCCCGGCAAACAGTCGCACCGTAACACCCACCTCGGTTTTATCAAACTCGGTTCGCGGGTGGATATGTACCTGCCTCTCAACACAGAGATGTTTGTCGCTGTGGGGGACAGTGTCCGCGGCAACGAGACCATCATCGGACGTCTGTCGGAGGACGAGAAATAAATACGAAAACAACGTTAATAACTAAATACTATGGAGAAGTTTGAAGAACTCTTTGCGCAGTATAACTGCTGCCAAAAGGACGAAGAAGTAAAAGCGGCTACCGCAGAAATCCTCAAGGAGCATTTTGATGAGAACAACAATGTAGAGGTTTGGAAACAATGCCTCCACCAGATAGACCTAACCACCCTCAACGGGGACGACACCACCGCCAAAGTGGCAGGTATGGCGCAGAAAGTGAACGAGTTTGGCAAGCATTTCCCCAGTGTACCCAACGTAGCGGCTATGTGCGTCTATCCCGCTTTGGTGGAGACGGCTGCCAATACGCTTACCGAGCCTATCGGTTTGGCTGCCGTAGCGGCAGGGTTCCCTGCTTCGCAGACTTTTATCGAGGTGAAAGTAGCCGAGGCGGCTATGGCGGTTGCTGCGGGTGCTACCGAGATTGACATCGTTATCTCTATTGGCAAGTTCCTCGAGGGCAAGTACCAGGAGGTTTTCGATGAGATTAGCGAAATCAAAGCCGCTATCCGCCATGCGCACCTCAAAGTCATTCTCGAGACGGGTGCGCTCAAGACAGCGGAGAATATCTACAAGGCTTCGATTCTTGCTATGGCTGCAGGTGCAGACTTCATAAAGACCTCCACGGGTAAGATTGCCGTAAACGCCACCCCCGAAGCCACCTATGTAATGTGCCATGCTATCAAGGATTGGTACGAAAAGACCGGTCAGAAGGTTTGCTACAAGCCCGCCGGCGGTGTCAGCACCACCGAAGAGGCGGTACAACACTACACCCTCGTAAAGGAAATCCTCGGGAAAGAATGGCTCAACAACCAAAGTTTCCGTTTCGGCGCCAGCCGTTTGGCAAACAATCTGCTAACCTCTATTATGGGGACAGAGACCAAATACTTCTAATTCAGATATGTTTCGAGTACTAAATAAACGTTTTTTCTCGGAGAATGTGGCGGAGCTGATTATTGAGGCTCCGCTCATTGCACGTAGCCGCAAGGCGGGACATTTCGTCATCGTGCGTGTGGACAGCCGGTCGGAGCGTATGCCGCTTACCATTGCGGATGCCGACCCCGATAAGGGTACAATCACCCTGGTGGTGCAGCGTATCGGCGTATCGTCCGCCAAACTCTGTGCGCTCAACGTGGGCGACGAGTTGGCAGACTTAGTCGGACCTCTCGGGCGTGCCACGCATATCGAGAACTATGGCACGGTCGTCTGTGCGTGCGGTGGAGTGGGGGCTGCCCCGATGCTCCCTATTGCTCAGGCTTTGAAAGCCGCAGGCAACCGCGTCATTACCGTATTGGCTGCCCGCACGGCGAACCTGATTATCCTAAGAGAGCAACTGAGCCGTTTTTCCGACGAGGTTATCATTATGACCGATGACGGTTCTATGGGGCAGAAGGGACTCGTTACGCAGGGCATCGAGCAGGTGATTCAGCGCGAGAAAGTGGACAAGTGTATCACTATCGGACCCGCCATTATGATGAAGTTTGTCGCCCTCACCACGCAGAAATACAACGTGCCTACCGAGGCGAGCCTCAATACCATTATGGTGGACGGCACGGGTATGTGTGGTGCCTGCCGTGTAACGGTGGGTGGTAAGACGCGCTTCGTCTGCGTCGATGGACCGGAGTTTGATGCCCACCAGGTGGATTTCGACGAGATGCTCTCGCGTCTGCGTTCCTACAAAGCCGAAGAGGCGGCCGCCTATCAAGCCTATCTCAACGGCACAACGCCTGTTGCCGCAAGCGTATGCGAGCAGGCAATGGTACTCCCCCTGTCGCATATTGATGTAGAGCCTTTTGCCGGTACAGCCAAAGACCGTGTGGCTATCCCGCGTGTACAGATGAACGAACTGGCACCCGAGGTGCGTGTGCGCTCTATCCATGCCGAAGTCAATCAGGGACTTACTCCCGAGCAGGCAATCTGCGAATCGCACCGTTGCCTGAACTGCAAGACCCCCACGTGCGTGCAGGGCTGCCCCGTGAATATCAACATACCGAGTTTTATCAAGCAGTTGGAGCAGGGCAATATCCAAGCGGCGGCGGACGTTATCAAACAGAGTTCTTCGCTACCCGCTGTATGCGGCCGTGTCTGCCCGCAGGAGAAACAGTGCGAGTCGCAGTGTATCCACCTGAAAATGGGACACCAACCCGTGGCAATCGGTTATCTGGAACGCTTTGTGGCAGACTATGCGGCAGCGACAAAGAACCAAGAACAAAGAACCAAGAACGGCAAGAAGATTGCCGTGGTCGGGTCGGGACCGGCAGGACTGGCTTTTGCCGGCGATATGGCGAAGTACGGCTACGAAGTGACGGTCTTTGAGGCGCTCCACGAGATTGGCGGCGTACTCAAATACGGAATTCCCGAGTTCCGTCTGCCCAATCGCATTGTTGATGCCGAGATTGACGGGCTGAAAGCCCTCGGCGTTACTTTCCGCACCGATACCATTATCGGCAAGACGATCAGCACTGACCAACTGCGGCAAGAAGGCTACTCCGCTACCTTTGTCGGTTCGGGTGCCGGGCTGCCGCGTTTTATGGGTATCCCCGGCGAGAACCTGAACGGCGTTCTCTCTTGCAACGAATACCTCACGCGTGTCAACCTGATGGACGCTAGCAATGCGGCTACCGACACGCCGCTGCTCTACGGCAGGAATGTAGCCGTTATCGGCGGAGGAAACACTGCTATGGACGCCGTGCGTACAGCCAAACGCTTGGGCGCAGAGCGGGCGATGATTGTCTATCGCCGTTCCGAAGAGGAGATGCCCGCGCGTATCGAAGAGGTGCGCCACGCCAAAGAGGAGGGCATCGAGTTCCTTACCTTGCATAACCCGATTGAGTACCACGCCGACGACAACGGGCGCGTAAAAGAGGCGGTATTGCAAGTGATGAAGTTGGGCGAACCCGACGAGTCGGGACGCCGCAGCCCCATACCCGTAGAGGGACAAACGCTTACTATCCCTGTTGATTTGGTGATTGTCAGCGTGGGCGTCAGCCCCAACCCGCTTATCCCGCACAGCGTAGCAGGCTTGGAAATAGGCAAAAAAGGTACGATTGTGGTGAATGATGCAATGCAGTCGTCTATCCCGACGCTCTTTGCCGGCGGCGACATCGTCCGCGGCGGTGCCACGGTTATCCTTGCTATGTCCGATGGCCGCCACGCCGCCAAAGCCATGCACGAATACCTGCAAAAAGCATAATCCGAATATACAGACACCTGCAAAAATAGGCTGCCCGAACAAGTCGGGCAGCCTATTTTCTTGTTGTCTTTTTCGCGCCCTCCTCCCCTTACAAACTACGGTTGATATACGGTACATATACGGTAGATACACGGTTGATATACGGTAGATAATACACCTTTTGCTATACGGTTAGGCAGATAGTGGCGCAAAGCACCGCTTTGTGCGCAGCACGCGCCACTATCTGCCGCATAGAAGACATCGCATATTGTCAATACGATAATTTTTCATATTCATTTGCACAATTCAAACATTTGTTGTACTTTTGCGGTTGCTAACGTCTTGCGTGGTAAGGGTAAGCGGGCGGGCAATATATATGCCTGACCTACAAACCGTTGCAATGCAGCCGTTGGCAGACATATAGATAAAAGGCGTTTATTAGCGCTTGTTTTGGTATTCCGAAATCCTGCAAAAATTTCACATACCCGAAACAAGAGGTGCAATAAACGTCCATTGGCGTGTATTTCTCGTCTTGTGTGCTTCCGAGTACACAAGACAGATATACATATTCGGCGTGGACGTTAGTTGCTTATTCTTGTGTGTAGGGTCTTGCAGGAACCTCGGAATAGAGAATAAGTAAAAATAAGGGTTCCACGCTCTTTTTGTATCAATCCAATTTCTATTCACCGTCTGTTTGGAGCCAACGGACAAGCAAAACTTATTACACAATGAGAAAAACACTCATTATGCTTCTGCTTGCGGCTTTCTCTGCAAGCCTTAGTGCTCAATCTGTTGCGCCTGTCAACTCCGACCGCGCAAGTAATCCCAACCAAGTAGTGGGCGAAGCCCTGAAAACGACGGGTACGGTCTCCCTCTCGGTAGGTGTCCCCTGTCTGGCGGCAGGTATGGCGTGCCTGATGTATGCCAATTTTGTACCCAATCCGTTGGAGGGCTACACCACCAATCCTGCCAATACCGACTCTCGTCTGCAGTACATCCCGTTGGACGAATACCGCGCCAAGGCGGAGACCTTCACCGCCTCCACCCATGCAGCCGAAGTGGCTGGCTATATCCTGATGCCTATGGGTGGTGCACTTACTATCGTGGGTATTCCGCTCTATATCAAGGGCAACAAACTCACGATGAATGTCAACTACACGGGCAATGGCGCAGGTATTGCCCTTAACTTCTAATCTGATGAACATATAATTAACCATTAATTTGCAGAATATGAAAAAGTTACAATATATCCTGTTAATGTTTGCGCTGGTATTGGCAAGTTGCAACAACAAAGATTCTATATGGAATGTAATGGGCGATATGGACAGCCGTGTCAGCACTTTGGAGACACTCTGCCAAGAGATGAACACCAACATCGCCGCCCTCGAAACCCTTATCAAGGCACAGAACAACGGCGACTATATCACCAATGTTACCGAGATACGCAATGGCAGCACTGTGGTTGGCTATACTATCACTTTCAAGAACAGCGACCCGATCACGATCTACAACGGCACAAACGGCAAAGACGGGCGCGATGGCGTGGACGGTTACAAACCCACGGTGGGCGTTAAGCAGGACACCGATGGTGTCTATTATTGGACGGTGGACGGCACTTGGCTCACCGATGCCAATGGCAACAAGATTCGCGTTACCGGTGAGAAAGGCGACAAGGGTGATAAAGGAGATACCGGCGACAAAGGTCAGGACGGCAAAGACGGTCAGGACGGTCAAGACGGTACCAATGGCGTTAATGGCAACACGCCCCAACTGAAAATAGAAAACAACTACTGGTACATCTCCTACGACGGTTCCAACTGGACTCAACTTGGCAAAGCCACAGGCGCAGACGGCAAGAACGGTAAAGATGGAAAAGACGGCACCAATGGTATCAACGGTTCCGATGGCGCAAAAGGGGACAAAGGAGATAAAGGAG
Source organism: Bacteroidales bacterium UBA4621 (assembly GCA_002387325.1). GTDB lineage: Bacteria > Bacteroidota > Bacteroidia > Bacteroidales > Paludibacteraceae > Colicola. The sequence goes on from DGIN01000029.1 coordinate 7,398, forward strand.
ATAAGGGCGACAAAGGCGATGCAGGTGATACGATGTTCCAATCTGTAACCCAAGACGACAACTACGTCTATTTCACCCTCTCCGACGGCACCCTCATCAAACTCGCCAAGAACGAAAACGGCAGCGGCGGCACCCACGCTGACAATGACATTATTGAATTCAAAGACTTAAATGTCAAATCCGCTTTACTCCATCACACGCCTGCGATTGACACCAACCACGATGGCGAAATCTCCTACGCCGAAGCCAAAGCAGTGAAGCGAATAATCATCAACAGGAATACCGACATTGTCTCCTTCAAAGAACTGCAATACTTTGAGAACTTGACATCAGTCAGTTTTCTAAGCTGCAGCAAACTATTTGAAGTTTGCTTGCCCACAGGATTAGATAGTATTGCATCTAATGGTTTTGCAGGGTGCAACATTAAAAATTTGGTTATTCCAACAGGGTGTAAATATATTGGAGATGGGGCGTTCTCTAGTATTAGTAGTAGAGTTGTTAGTAGTATTACTTTTGAAGAAGGCTGCCAATGTGAATATATTGGGGCGAATGCTTTTGAATATAGTAAGATAACCAATATAGCATTGCCTAACTCTGTGAGGTATATAGGAGAACATGCTTTCCATGCATGTGAAGCCCTACAATCTATTACAATCCCTGAGAATTTTGCAGATACCGGACTTATGATATTCACCCCTTCTTCTTACTATCCTGATTTGCAGACTATTGTATGGGACGCAATTTGTTTCCCAAAAGCATTTTCTGATAGGTACTCAACTAGTTCCTATTTTGGATTAGGTCTATACGATAATGATTACCATAAGAATAATGCACCAAATATCAAAGAAGTGCGCTTCGGAGAAAAGGTAACTATTATTCCTGATTATCTATGTTACAATTTGTGCAATTTACAAGATTTGGTTATTCCAAAGGGTGTTACAAGTATTGGAAAATATGCGTTTGCCTATTGCTCGGGATTAACGAAACTCATCATTCCTGATGCAGTTACAACAATGGGGACTAAAGCCTTTTATAAATGCACAGGACTGACAGAGGTTACTATTGGCAAAAAGGTAGTAAGTATCATGGATGTGTTTGGCGGATGTAACTCATTAAAGACCATATATTGCAAAGCACAACAACCACCAATCATTGATAATTCTTCTTTCCTAACTTCAGTCAGTGTTATCTATGTACCACGTGAATCGGTGAATGACTACCGAACAAACTGGAGCAATTATGCTAACAAAATTTTAGGATATGATTTTGAATAATATCTTGTGGTGTATATATGAACCTGCCTTATGGTATGGTCTTATTGGTGCTGTAGTCGGTTCTATTGTTAGTTTCATTCTAATGTGGTTTTATGAGTGCTATAAATACAGGCAAAGAATAAACTTATCATTATCAGATATACGGCTGTTAACAAAACAAGCCATAACGTATTTGCAACAATGTATAGAACAAATGGATGAATATGTCAAAAAACTCGACAAAACTCCATATATACCACAGCAATTGCAAGAAGGAATATTAGAACCATTTAAGCGTATACAACAATTAAATACAACTATAGTTTTTGAAGTGTTTAAGTATAAAAAGAAAGAGAATAACTATATACTATTCTTGCAAAATGTGGATCAAATATATGCATTGTTAGATGGGTTATATACTGATTATTACGAACACAATCAGTCTATAGTTTTATTTATTAACGAGTTTCAACGGTTAGTAGCAGATTGTATATACCTGTGTCAGCAACAATACAATGATAGTAAGTTTAAACCTATTATAGAGGCTTATAAGACCAGGACGGCAAACTCGTCAGTAGACATCTCTATTCAATATAAGACATTGATAGAGCCTCTGATGCCCATACTTACTTCTAAAGATATGTCTTTGTATGCTAAGGTAGATAGAGCAAAATATCTGTATCAAACAATAGAAATGCATCAAAAAAGTTTTGCTAATAATATTAGTCAAGTTAAAACAGCACTATGCTCAGTCCTATGCGATTTTGAAAGGTTGAAAGTGTGATTTCTTTAAGTAACAGATGATTTCATCTTGCGCGGCAACATTTCCGTAAAACCAGAGTGCATAACAATGACGATTGTTGTGTACTCTGCAAATAAATCAGGACTAATGCTTTATTGGACACCTATTTATTGTCATCACGTAAGTGCCCACTATCGGCATACAAAGTATGGATAGTTGGTTTACGTGAGAGAGTATTGGAGACGATAATACTCTGCGTCTTCAATTAGACTATGAGATAGTCTTACTCTCTGCTGTTATGCACATTAGTTTTTTGTGAATAATAGTATGTGAAATGGTATTATATGATTCGAATCTTTTTGTTCTGCATCCGAAAAGATGTTTGTTTAGTATTAGGCAATCCAATTTGAGGATTGCCTAATATATTATTGCTTACCATTGATGTAAGCATTTCTTATCGAAGTATATGATGTACAAGGAAAAGGAATTCCCCTCATAAACATCCCCCCTAAAACCTATAGCATAGAATGTTTGCTGTGTTGAAACATAAAGCATCAGACTCCCTATCTTTATGCTATCGGGTGTATGTGATTCGTGATTGGTACGATTAGGCGGTTTTTGATGGCGTTTACCCAGCAGTTGGCACCAAGCCTTTATTGGGGGATAAGTACCTTGTTTGTAATGCAGGAATGACACATTCAATGTTACAAAATGGATTTTTTATGGTTATTTTATTCTATTTCCTCCATTTTTCTTGCTGCTTGCAGTATAGGAAACATTTGGTGCCAACTGCTGGGTAAACGCCTTTTTGATTGGGGTATAGCGAGTTGCACTATGGGGGCTATTGCAGGGTGATGACGGTTATTTCTGAGGGGCAGTTGAGGCGGACGGGGAGGGTGCAGCCGATACCCGAATTGACGTAGAGAGCGTTTCCGTTCTGCTCGTACCAGCCTGCCGACTCGCGGAAACTGACACTCGATGCCGCCCAACCGAATATACGCATTTGTCCAGAATGGGTATGCCCGCTCAAGGTGAGCGGTATATCAGTATGCAAAACCTCTGCACGCCAATGGCTCGGGTCGTGGGAAAGGAGAATGGAGAAACCATCTGTACCCGCCTTGGCTTTCTGTAGATCACCTGCATAGATGGTGCGGAAACCTTCTCCCTCGCAGGAGCAGTTATCCACACCGATGATGTTGATATGCTGCCCGTTGCGCTCGATAGTCCGGTGTTCATTGCGCAGGAGGTGCCACCCCAACTGTGTGCGCTCGTAGTCCGCCAAACGCTCTACCTCTGCGAGACGCTGCTGCTCGGTCAGGTGGGTATAAATCAGCAAATCATGGTTGCCTAATACGCTCACTACCCCGTCGGTGGCGTGCAGTTGGCGCAAGATGTCGGTATAGGATGCCGCTTCCGATATGCCGATTGTTACCAGATCACCGGTGAAGCAGATCAGGTCGGGCTGTTGCGCATTGATAGAGTCCACAATGCGTTGTAATGCCGCAGGACGATCGTTATATGTAGAGAGATGCAGGTCGCTGATATGAACAATCTTATAGCCTTTGAAGGCTTCGGGAAGTTGTGCATTGGTGTAGGTGGTCGGTTTTACCTCCAGTTGGAAACGCCCGACAAAGAAACCGTATGCCATCACGAGCCACATAAGAGCCACCAAACCGACTGCCGTCCACGCAAAAGGCGCATAACGCGGCGTTGAGAAATGGAACATCTCTGCTATAGCCCACCATAGAAACCATATTACATTTGGAATAAGGCATACCAAAATACCCATTACCAGTGCCGCAATAAGCATCATTACAGAAAGAGAGTACATAGTTCGTCAGATTTATAAATGCTGATTATCTGTGCAAAAACCACGCCAAAGAAAGTATAATAACAGATTCCAAGAATACGGAGTGAATAAAGTTATAGTCCGTTTTTCTCGTGTTTTCTGTTGGCAGGGTGGTATTGGAGAATGGCTTTGCGGAGGTCTTGCACGTCAAGATGGGTGTAAATCTCGGTGGTGGACAGTTCCTCGTGGCCAAGGAGTTGCTGAATAATGCGCAAGTCGGCACCGTTTTGCAGAAGGTGGGTGGCAAACGAGTGGCGCAAGGTGTGAGGGGAAACGGTTTTCTCAATACCCGCTTTCGCACACAAGCGTCGTATGATAGTAAACACCATCATACGGGTCAGTTGTTGTCCGCGCCGGTTGAGGAAAGCCAAGTCCTCGCATTTAGGGGCAATCTGCCATTTGCTGCGGTCTTGCATCCAGTAGCCGAACCATTCCTCCGCCACGGGCGAGATAGGCACCAGCCGCTGCTTGCTGCCCTTGCCGAGGATGACCATATAGCCCTCCGAACGGTACATCTGCGACAGTTTGAGGTTCACCAGTTCGCTCACGCGCAGCCCGCTGCCATAGAGCATCTCAATGATAGCGCGGTTGCGGTGTCCCTCGTTGGACGACAAGTCTATCGCCGCTGTCATCCGGTCTATTTCCTCCACGCTCAGCACCTGCGGCAGATGCATTTCTTTTTTCGGTCCCTCCAGCAGTTCGGTGGGGTCGGCATCAATGTAATTATGATAGAGCAGAAAGCGGTAGAACGACCGCAAAGTGGAAAGCAAGCGTGCTTGTGTGCGTACGTTGTGTATATCCTTGAAGGTCTGGAAAACAAACTCTTGCAAATCATCGAATGTAACCCGTAGCGGGTCAAGATTATGCTCCAGCAGATAGGCTCTGTATTTATCCAAGTCCATCTCATACGACACAATCGTATTCTTGGAGTACGACCGTTCCAGCAGCAAATACGTGTGGTATTCGGTATATATGGGGTCTTTTTCCTTGTCGTTCATCGCCGGTCGTAATAGTTCAGCACTCCCTCAAAACGTCCCTCGTAGGTCTGTTTGCCGTAGTATAGCGTAAAATGCATATCGTACAACGAATCGGGCGTAAGGCTGACTTCGAACCGCCCTGAATCAACGACCTGCACACCCGCATTTTCCGACTCAACCACCGAGAACAGGTATATCCCCGTAGGTGTCCCCTCGAAATCCTGCCCAGGCAAAAACGTATGGTCGGCGGCGGTGGTGTCGCTATGATACGTACCCGCTGCAAGGAGCGAATCGGCGAGGAATATATCACTGATATACAGATTGGTACCCGTGCCGACTATATGTCGGGTCGAGTCAAGCCACAACCCGTTGGAGTACAAATCAAGCGCAAACACATTGTGCGGCACACTGTCATACGCCTTGCCATACTGCTCCACGTAGCAGGAAGTAAACTCCGTGGCATACGATGTTTTTTTGTCCGGCTGATTGGTACCGCCACACGCCATCAGCGCACACACGCACACAAGATATATGATAAAAAACTGGCTCTTCATTGTAACCGATTTTGTTATAGTATGCTTATAGGATAGTTATAGGATAGAGGTGAAAAAACGCCTATCCACCTGACATCCACCTGACTTTGCAATGCACAATGCGTAATTAAGGAGGTATGTTAATTCTTAATTGTCAATTTCCTCGCAGGATACCATGCCGACACAAAGCCGAGCAGTAGCACCATCGCTGCCACAATGAGTATATCCGTCGGTTGCACCAGCACGGGGTATGCCGAAATGACATAATCGTCCCCGCTGCCCAATTTAAGGAAACCGAAATGCTGTTGCAGCAGGCATATCACCACACCGAGTACCAGTCCGAGCAATGCCCCGAGTCCGCTGATGAGCCACCCCTCGTAGAGAAACACCCGCCGTATGGTCTGCTGGTCGGCACCGAGGTCGCTCAATATGCGTATATCCTCCCGTTTGTCTATAATGAGCATTGAGAGCGACCCGATGACATTGAAGCACGCTATCAGCAAGATAAACGCCATCAGCAACGCCGTAAGCAGTTTCTCTATTTTCAGGATACGGAAAAAATCCGCCTGCTGCTCGTAGCGGTCCTGCACCACATATCCATTGCCCAGCACCGCTGCCATCTGCCGCTTGGCTTGCCGCATATTCGTACCGTGTTGCAGGCGCAGACTGAGCGATGTTACAGTCAGCGAATCATATTGGAAGATGCGCCTTGCCAACGGCAATGAAACCAACAGCAGTTGGTCGTCGTACTGCACCTGGTTGACCGCAAACGTACCTGCTATAAAACATACCTCATAGCAGAAACTCTCATCAGGACGCAGCATATTCACCCGTTCCGTACGCTTGGGGGCATACAGATGCACGCCCCCCACGAAGTGCGCATTCATTCCGAGTTGCGCTGCCAGTCCGCGCCCCATCACACAGCGGTCGAATGCCCCGTCGTGTACCGAAAAACAGCCGTCCGAGATAATCGAATCAATGTGCGTGATTTCCCTGAAATGCGTATCCACGCCCATCAAGCGTGCAGGCTGCTGATGCTCTTTGTAGCGTACGAGAGCCGTCTCTTCCACCGCCTCCGACACCGTCTCCACACACGGCAAAGCCCGCAGTTGCTGTATCGGCAGCGTATCCGTGCGGAAGTACTTGCCATTGTCTGCCACTATGCGTATCTCCGGGTCAAACTCCGAGAACATATGTTCCACGAGACTGCCAAAACCGTTCATCACGCTCAGCACACAGATCATAGCCGCCGTAACGACGCACACCGCTGCAGCACTCACGCCCGAAACGATGTTGATGGCATTATGTCCTTTCTTAGAGAACAGATACCGCCACGCTATATATCCCTCCAACCGGCTCACGGGTTATGCATTCTGCTCACTGTCATGGAGATGTGTGTCGCTATGAAGCAGTTCGTCTATGCGCTCCATACGGTTGATCGTCTCATCAAGGTGAAAATTCAGTTCGGGAATGATACGCAACTGGTGACGCTCCAGCGTACCCATCTCGCCACGGAATCTGCCTTTGTTTTCCTCTATTTTCTCCATTGTTGCCGCCACTTTGTCTTGCGGAAAAATGGACAGATATACGTGTGCAATCGCCAAATCGGGCGACACACGCACTTCGCTCACCGATATTAGCGTCCCGCCGAGCGTCCGCGCATAACGCAAAAAAATGTCGCTCAAGTCCTTTTGTATCAGACGAGCAATCTTGTGTTGTCTTGTCGATTCCATAATTTTAATTAATAATTAACATACCCCGCGGATTATGCATTATGCATTGTGTACTAAAACACGGGTGGATAACCTTTTTATATAATGTCTGATGCCAAATGCATAATTTTCCCTGTTCTTTCCCTGATGTTACCCTGTGGATAGCCTGTTTGTATCCTGCCTTTTTCTTTTATTTTCTTCTATTTTTCTTGCCGTTTGCGGCATAGGAGATTATCTGCATTCCCTATCCTATGGAGGGTTATGGGAGGTCTCTAAGTACAAAATAAGGGAAAGGAGACACGGTCTCTTTTCCCTGTATTGGTATGTATCTAATTAGATAAACTAATTAATACTTGTGGCGACCTTCGTCAGCAACGGTCAGTTTTTTACGACCATGAGCACGACGGGCAGCCAATACGCGGCGACCGTTAGCGGTAGCCATTCTCTCGCGGAAACCGTGTTTGTTACGACGCTTGCGTTGTGAGGGTTGGAATGTACGTTTCATCTCTGTTTATCAGGTTTGTGCCCAATCCAAACTATCTCGCAATCCGCTGCGAAACACCTTGTAGGGCGGGTTCTATATATACATTTATCCGTTCCGTCTTAGCCGTTAGACGAAAAGCGACTGCAAAATTACTGTTTTTTTTCGACATAGCAAAACTTTTGCGTATTTTTTTGTCCGAACAGCAGGTATCTCGTTTTTTTGTTGTACTTTTGTATTTGTAATTCATTCTTCTATGCTCACTACCACCGAAGCCATCGTTCTCAGTTTGCAGCCCTACAACGACAAAGCACACATTCTACACGCTTTCACGCGCAAGAGCGGGCGCATAAACTATATAGTATATGGTATCGGTCGTAAAAAAAGTGCTGCACAGTACGCTCCGCTTTCCTTGGTAGAACTCACCGCCGATATGCAGCCTAACCGCTCATTCCAGACACTCCGCCAGACACGTCTCACATATATCCCTACTCAACTTCCAACCGATTTGCGCCGCCGGACAGTAGCCCTTTTCCTTGCAGAAATACTCTATCGCACCCTTCGGCATCCGATGGAAGACCCTGCTCTGTTTGACTACTTGTCCGATATGACGCAAGAATTGGACACCACTCCGAATCCCGAAAATCTGCACATCCGTTTCTTGGTCGGTTTAGCCGTACAAATGGGGTTTGGAATTGATGCCGAGGTTCATCCCGAACTGCTACAAATCCCCTCTACCCGACAAGAACGGCAAAGACAAGTACAAGCCCTCTGCAACTACTTCGCTGACCAAATAGAGGACTGGCAAGTTCCCCGCTCTCTTGATGTGTTAATGGAACTATTTGATTGATATTCTATAATGTCACCCGCAAGAGCAGATGTACATCGGTGCGTGTAGCCGCTGCCATAGAACGGAACACCTGCCATTCCTTGCAATAAACAGTCTCACTCACACGCAAATAAAGTCCCAACTGCCTGATAATCTGCCAACGCATATTCAGATACACCCGTCCGCCCCTGCCATAGACAGCGGGGATAGAATAACCGTACAGCACATCATTCTCATAATTGTAAATACGATTGTTCCAATTGCGGGCATCAAACCCCTGTAGCCGCACCTGCAACGTAAGCGGTATGGCTGCAAACGTGTATTGCACGTCTTGGTACACGCTCACGCCCCACGTCAATGCGTGCGTACTATCGCACACCATATTCGCATCGGCTTGCGTACGCACCCGCCAACCGGAATCTGCCCAATTGAACTGATAACGTGCACTATACGTCCCGCGTTTGGCTTTCTCCCTTGCCCGCAAACGCAGGCGCATATTCCACCTCTCGCCGGGTATATACACCGTTTCCGCCATTGCATCATAACCCAATGAAGGCGCATACGGGATACCATACTTGATACCTGCAAAACGGAACACATCGCCATAGACCGCCCAACGCCAATGCTTCTGCCGGGAAATTTCCATACCGAGATACGCACCATTCTCGTCATTCAGCCGCGAAGTTTCCGAGAATGCATACCCCAACGTATTGTCAAACCACTGCGAATAGTAACGATACAGCAACAGAAAACCCACCCCCTGCGTGGGTGTTACACGGCTGCCAACCTCCAATCCTACACCCCAGTGCCGGTTTTGTGCCGCAGCCACCTCACCAAACACATCAAACAGACCGTAATTATACCGGAAATTCACCCCTAATACCGCCTGTTGCCGTCCGCGAAAATAGTGGGCATTGTAGCGCATATCACGATACGGATACACGGAATCCGAATAGAGGTTCTCCACAGCAGTAACCCCTATTTTCAAACGCCTGTAGCGCATCGTTATGTTGGTCCCGAGAATATGATGACGCACACTGTCGCGCGTCTTTTGCAGAGAATAGAGTGCTGACCAGTCAATATGCACGTTACCTGTTTTCCATGCGATAGTGATGCCTGCCCCGTGTAATCCGCTGCCATCCACACCGCTATATTTGCGAAGCCCGTCCGCCCTATTACCCGCATTGAGTACATACGCCGACTTACCCGTACGAAAGGCATTGGCAAGCACTATTCCCTGACCGAAAGAGGCTTGGTAGTTCCCTGCCACCACTGTGCGCACACGCCCCATATCATTGAGTTGAACATAACCGCCATACTCCAAATCGGCGGCTTGTCCTCCTGCCGGACGGCGTAAGTTAAGACCGAACTGCACCCTATTCCGGTAGTTAAACTTATACCGTGTCTGCACAAACATCGGGTCGCCGGTATAGTTTTCCGCATTGCGGACATCTATGCGGGAATTTATCTCGTGCTTTGCATAGCGGAACACCTCATGCGGATTCAGTTTGCCGGTAATTTCCACAGGAGCAACATACGCAAATGCCCGCAGATTGCGTATATCATAGTCTTGCAGACAATTGATTAACTGCAATTCCGCCATTGACTGCATTGGGTGCTGGTAAACATATAGCAGAATGGCATCTATCTGTGCATTATTCAAGAAACGAAGCCGTTCCAAATCTTCTGCTTGTGCAGCATTCAGGTTAATCGGGTGTGCTGCCAAGTCCAACAAATCTTCCTGCAATTCCTCATAATCTACCGCTCCCACCTCTGTCAGTTGCTCATACACATCGCCTATCACATTGTCCAGCCACTCCCTGTCTCCTGCATATACGACCATCACACTCAGCAGACACAACCATATTGACAAAAAACGGGACAAACGGAAACGGATAATAGCATTAAGCCATTGGGGTGGCAGAAATACCGCCATCCGTAGTGTGGCGGATGATATAGTAGGGTACGCATATTTTTTTTATTTCCTGCTCATAACGGTGGAATAGTTCGAGACGGACCGCTTCACCACCGTTCTCACGTACAGGGTCTTCCACCCATGGTATGTCAGGATAAAGAAGCAAATAGACATCTTGTTTGTATTGTTGCATTGCCTCCAAAACATAGTTCGGAGTGCTACCATAGCAGTAATCAAACCAAACACGAGTGATGATGAGATCGGTATCGAAGAAAACAACGCCGTTGCCCGTATTGTCTGCATAGGTCTTCAGTTGCTCTATCTGGCGGCGGGCTATGGCACACACATCATCGTAAGTATAATCTCTGCCCAACCGCTCCACATACTCCCGCGCATATTCGGGGACACAAATACCCTTATAGCGTTGTGCCAACTGTTGCGCCAACGTGGACTTACCCGTTGATTCGGGACCTATGATACCGACCTTGAACATTATGAATCACAGCATCACCGTGTGAGCATCAGTTTGATATTGATACCTACATTATCCGCCTTGATCGGATAAGAGGATGAGATAAGCGGAGTAGTACCTTGGTGATCATAGAAGAGTTGCAGATTCACTTTTTGTGACAATACATAGTCGGCACTGATCTTGATAGCAAACACTTTGTTGCCGCTCGATGCCTGCGTTATACCTTCCTCAACTTTTCGCAGCAGCGTCTTTATATCTTTGTACGATATATCCACGTTGAGTTTGAGATCGTTGCTGACTTTCTTCTGCCCGCCGCCTTTCTTCTTGGTGATAAAACTGAGGTTCTTAATGGTATAGCCGCCACCTATGACAAACTCGTTGGTGTGTCCCTCGGTAAGTTGCACGCTCGTTACGTTGAGTGCAAGGTTGCGTTGCTTGCGGTACTCGAACTTGCAAGAGAGGGAGTTTTTCATAGATAGGTTCAAACCTATAAGCGGCGAAAAAGCCTCTGTAAGAGACACATTAGAAATGTCGTAAGCCGATGAAGGTACAGGTTTGTCGGTAGTAACATCGCGCACGAAACCTACCATTTTATTACTAGTCTGACCATCAAGCGGCACCCACGTAGAGTAACTGCCATAACTGCCAATCGAATACTTGCAGGTATAAGCATGAGTGAGCGTTACAGAGCGGAAATGGTCGCGCATCCACGGCAGTTTGCCCAATCCATCGTAGGTAACCGACCAGTTGGGTAACACGCGCAAAATACCCAGGAACGGATTAAGGCTCATTGAGTTGGCATTACGCCCCGTATATGCGGCCAAGAATGCCGGCACAAGTACATCCGCAGAGTTCTTCGCCACCGAACCTTGGGACGGGGCATAGACCTGTCCGCCGGGAAGCACACCTTTCATAAAGCCCGTGGTCGGGTACAGGACACCATTATACTGCGCCTGTACACGACCTTGCATTACATCCAAATTTTGCAGAAACCGGTCATAGGTAGCGTTGGCAAAGTTATCCTCCTGCGTACCAATCTTGCTGAAAGCCGTACCGATAGCCACTTGTGTGATATTGAATGACCCTGTCATATTCTCCTGCAACTGGTCATAGGAATAGATAATAGAAGTGGAGTTGGCAAAATAACGCTTGCCATTGACCTGTATTTTCAGTCCCGGCAACGGCTCAAGGGTAATTTTGAGGTCAAAATCACTGGTAAAAGCGCGTGTAGCAGGTTGCACTACCGCAGTGTCGCCCGACAACCAGCCGTTCTCTTTGGCGCGGTTGACAAAATCGGCAGGTATAAAACCGAAAGCAAAATCGAAACCCGGTGCATACAATCCATCCGCACGGCGTTGACCCATAAAACCCGCCTCGGGATTGAAACCCGGTACGGTCATCGAATTGGTCTCGCGATAAGTAACCTGCACGCGGCGGACCATAGTGCCGATGTAAGCAAAAATATCCCCTGCCACCTGTGCGGGGGTACGCAGATTGGGGTCTTTGGTTGTAATGGTCAGTACCATCGCCTCGCAATCGGCTTTCGGCGTTATTTTCACCTTGGTGTTTCCACTCGGTTTGAACGATACCGGTATGCGGTGTCCTGCACTATCGGTAGCCGTTATGGTTAGCAACTCAGAATTGAGACGGTGGGTTATCTCCATAGTCTTGCCACGCTCGGCTTTGACAGTCTCCGAATAAGTTTTCGGGCGGAAAGCACGGCGCGTCTGACGCCTGGTATAGAGTTGCGTCATCTGTTTCCAGTACTTGGATTTACCGTAGAGCGTCTCGAAGTTGATACCACCATCCACCTGCCATGACTGAAGCGAAGAAATGGTATTACCCAAATCGCTTTCCGAGGTAGTCTGTGCGGTGCGTGCCCAATTGTAAGTCGCATTATACGAGGCATTTGCCGACAAGGCTTCTAAATAGGGGATACGATTGAGCGGTACATTCCAACTTGTCGTGAATACCTGCTGGTAGGTATAAGGACTACCCCATTTGGCAAGGCTGCGCTGTATCGTATCGCGCCAAGCCTCATAGTAGTCATTAGTGAATGCATAGTCTCGCAGAATCTCCGGAGCATAGTAACCTTCATCAATAGTGGAGTTCATAGCCGATTGGAAAGAGAACTTCATATTCTTGGTCAGGTCATACTTGAAATCGAAGTTCCGATCCCACGTAAAGTCTTTGGAGAAAGTCAAGTCCATTTGGTTGCCTGCCGATGCGGTAAGATCACGCATCTTCATATGTGAAAATGTGCGGTGCATATTGGTAGAGAATGCCCACGACTGCGGCAGATAGTAGAAATTCATCTCTTTGAGAAACTTCACTTTTTGCACTTTCTGCACTTTCTTGAACGGCTCCCATGGCTGCGGATTGAATGAATAGGCATAGTTGAACGACCCCTTGTGGTCGGTGGTTACATTCTTCTCCATATCCGGAGTATGCTCGTTCTGCTTGTTGTATGAAGCGGAAATGGAGAAATTGGCAGGGTCATAGAACATATCCCGTTTCTTCGACTTGATATTCACCTTCATATTCGTGACCGAGAAAGAGGTGGATTCCTGCACAGTGTTTGACATCGTACGGATAGAATCGCGTTGCTCTTTATCTTCGTAGGTATCAAGAGTCTCTTTGAGCTTGATGTCGGTATCAAGCGGATCGTAGTCAGGCGACAACGTCTCATTGGAATATGAAACGTAGAGCGGCATCTGGATACGCGCTTTTTCAGGGAACAGACGTCCGGCCTCCAAAGCAGCACTGACAGATAACTGATAGATATTATCCATATTCCGGTCTAACACATTCGATTCTATGGAGCCATATCCCGCTGTTTCCAAACGTCCGGCCACATTCACTTGGGCTATATCGCTCACTGCCAGAGCCGCATTGACCATGGCTGCCACACCGCCCTGCTCGTTGAATTCGCTCAGACGCAGTTCATTCACCCAAATCTCGCCCGAAACATCGTGCGTACCCGAGTTGCGTACACCTATCATAATGCACTCTACATTCTCCAAAGTAGGGTTACCCAAGACGGTTATCTTGTTTTGAGGCTTCCCGCTCGCATCATCATATACTATATAAGGTATATTATTTCCCACATCGCTATTTCCTGCCCGTTTGGCTTTGTTGCGTGCCGTTTTGGCATTGGTCAGAACAGAGAACGGAAAATCGAACATATTATCCTGCGGCCATACTTTCCAACGGTCGGCTTCATTATCATTGCTGTATAATCCCGCTTCTGTCAGATGGAGCGGAATCTCGTATTCGTAATAGTTGTTCTTCAGGTCGGTACCCAGACGGATGAAGCAACTCAAGTCGCCGTCTTGCAGATCGGGGTCGATATTCTCCATCTTCTCCGCATGCACGAACATCTGCAGATTCTTGTAGTTGCGCATATCGTAGCCCGTATTCTTATAGACAGCACGTGCATCTTTCGGACTCAGATTGGTAACACGCATAACCATCGCCTGTTCGTTAAGCGGAATAAGCGTAGCCTGACCGGGGTCGGTCTGGCGGCTCACCCCCGGCGGCAGTACATAGTTGACGGGGGTACGGGAGGAGTTTTCCTCTATATTTACCGCTTGTACATTGAGTTGCGCACCCGTATTGACAGCAGCACCAATCGGATAGAGGGTTTTGGTATAGTTGCGCCACTCACCTCGTACCAGATCCAACGTTGCCAAACGAAGGTGCGTCTCGTGCGAACAGCCTGTCAGATAGATACGCATAAAACGTATAGACTTGAAATTACGTATCGAACCGACAGTCTTCACATCGCTGCTGTCACCGCGCAAAGGTATCTTGAACTGATACCATGTAACCTCTTGCGTCGAGCCGTTGCGCAACTTGACATTTTCAACCTTCTTCTCAGTGATATGCTGGCGTCCCACCTCCATCATATCAGGGCGGAGCAATACCTTGTATTGGTAGTATTTCTCATATTCGTTGAGGGTATTGTCACTGTTGATATCCTCTATGTCCGGTTGCAACGTAGAGGCGGTACCGTAACTCTCGGTCTGCGACTCGGTGTCGGGCGAGTTGCCCTCCGTACCGTTGTAGTGCTTGTATCGGTTAAGAACAGACACCTCCTGTTGGTCGAAATCCGTACCGCGGTAGTAGTGGAAATTATCGCCCGCAGGGTCGTTGAGCGGTGAGAATGCATCCATATTCCATGCAGCCAACACATCAGCGGAAACTGTATTGCGCAGAGTCTCTATATACGTCTTGTAAACTCCGTAATTCATCTCGTCCGCCGTACTCAGACCGTTGAGACCCACATCCTGTTTGACACGCGCACCCGCCTCGTTGGAAAAAGCGGTAACCGTCGAATTGGTACGCGGGACACGCCCCCAAACGGTAGTATCCACGCTGTTGACATCATTGTCGGAGATAGGCAGACCATGTTCAAACGATTTCTTCCCGTCCCGCAGAATATCTTCGGATATATCACCGAGGTTGATGTACATCTCCCCATCGTACCCGTCAGGATTGGTGAGCGCAGGATCCATCATCCAAAACTCGATATACTCGATATTCGATTTCTCAAAATCGGTATTATCCAATTTGCGCATCATTCCACCCCAGCGTTTCTTGGGATCTTTCAGTTTTCCGGTAACAGGGTCTATCTCGCTTGCTACAACATTATAAGGACCGCGCTCTTCCGGATAGAAACTCAGATTGAGAACGCTCAATTTGGTATCTGCATTTGCAACCTGCGTCTTGCTGGGATAAATCTCTTTTTCATAGACAATACGTGTGCGATGGTCGGACATCGCATCCGGATCGTTCTTGATATGCTGAGGGGTGTTGGTCTGAGGATAACCGAAGATAGGATCTACCGTGTACCACGCCAGCAAAGCACGGTTCTTACCGTACTCGACATTGTTACTCAGTTTGGATTCTTCAAACGAACTCGGTGTCGAAGCCAAAAACCAATAACTCGGATAATGGACATCTATATTCGTGGTCGTGGACTCAAAATCATCAATATACGATGTTCCAACGGAGCCGACATCCCGTGTATGTCCCGGAATAAGGTGGGCAAACTCGGCATTCACTTGGAAAGTAGAGGGCGTACTCGCTGTTATCCATGGTATCTTGTCTATTGCATTGGTCAGCCATTGCATCTCCGTTTTCCAACTGCCGTTCACACCCCATATAGTGTTTGCCAACGGCTCGCTGCCTGTATTCACTTTGGTGGTCAGCGGACGCTCCCGCAGGTGCATAATCGTCCCGCCTACAACCAGATCGGGATTGAACTCATATTCCAGATGGGCGCCGAACAGACTCTTGCGCTGCATAGAAAATGTGGACTGATTTTCCAACTTCACATCCACATTCGTACCCGATTCCAGAATGGACTGATTGAGAATCGTAACCGTTCCCATTGTATAGTCCACGGTATAGTCCACGTTCTCTATCAGCGTCGCACCGCCTGCGGTAACAGTAACACTCCCACGCGGCACATTCATTGCGTTGAGACGTATCTCGCTGCCGCTCGTACCTTTGTACTTGCCCGTGAGGTGGAACTTGTTTTTTTCCGTCATCTCCTGTGCCACCACAAGAGTTGAGTCGTACAACTCCTGGAATACATACTTGTCAGCAATGGCTGTATTCCCGATAGCATTGCGCAAATGGCTGCCGAAAGGTTCCAAAACAGGGAAAATCACACGCCCGTTACTCGAATAGACGGTCATATTCTCTATATAGTCGAACTTGCCGTCCGGGTATGGGTTGTTCTTGCTGTCCAACCTGTCCAAATTCATCACGCGGAGCAACTGCTTGCCCGCTACAGCACCCGCCGTCAGGTATTGCATATCCGTACCTACCGAGTCGTTCCGGTAGGTAACATACAACTCAAACTTGTCCGACGATATGGAACTGGCACCGAGGGAATAGATATTTTTCATCATCAAATCCCACGTGCCGGCATTTTTCTTCAACGGAGCATTCGAGGTGCTTTTCAACAGTTTTAGTATCAAAGCGTTAGGCGCACGCAATTCTTCGCTCGCATCAGTGGAGAACTCGCCCACCTGATAAACCTGGCCGCCGTAAGTGTATTCATACGCCACAGCCAATACCTCGTCCTGGTTGAGAGCAGAGCGTAAGGAAATAAATCCGAGAGCGGCATTGAGGGTATATTCACTCGGAGATAGAAGCCGCGCCGACTCTACTTTTTCAAAATCATCCCCACCCTCAAGATCGGACAGAGCCTGCGAAGTCTGCTGTATGTCGCGTACACCGCCACGACCGCGAACCGTATTGTACAGGTCGTTGGTTTTGTTGTCCGGTGCTTGCGTAGCATTCGCCACCCATGTATGGTTGAGTATGTGTGCATTGGTTTCACCCAGATCGGTAAAAGCAATGATGTTGCGGGCTTGATCGTAGTTCCCGCGTTTGTTGGTTACCCATACCTCTATCTTGTTGATGGTTACACCACTGGCTATATATGGCGCCGTCGCCATCGCACTTTCGTACTTATCCCGGAAGAAATAACTCAGGAAGAAATGACGGTTCTCGTCATAGTTGTCGCCCGGCACATCAAACTTCGTCATCTGTGCCCCACCCTTCGAACTCACCGTCTGACTCTCCGAGTTCTGTTGGCTCACCAACGCTTGAATACGGAATTTACCGAACTTCAGATTCGTTTTGATACCGAATAATGCCTGACTGCCGCGAATAAGGTTCGAGTTCAAATCCATCGTTACATTACCCGCCTCGATCGACTGGATAATGTCGTCCTCCTGACCTTTGTAGGCAAGTTTCAGGTTCTGCTGGTCAAACGAGAAACTGGCTTCGGTGTTGTAGTTCATGTTGAAGTTGAGTTTCTCCCCCACCTTGCCGTTCACGTTCACCTGTATCTTCTCATCAAAGTCAAAGATATTGTTGTTCCGCGCACGCAGCGTCAGACTCGGGTTTTCTATATACTGGTGCTTGAAACCGAAAAGCAATTCCGCCGAACCCTGCATCTTCAGTTGCACACCGCCCGGACCGAACACCTTGTCTGCAGGACCGATATTGAATTTCATATCGGTGATGTCGAATTTCTTTTCGTTGTTATGCTCCACCTCACTGATTTTCTGCTGCCAATAGGTGTGCATCAGTTTTTGTTCCGTGTATGCTTTGTATTCGGCATCGGTCATCAGATAGGGCGTCGTTATATCTACATCACCTATCTTGGTATGTATCACATAATACCCCGTATTGGGCTGGTAATCAACGGTAGTAGTGATATTTGCAGGATTATTGAGGTCGAGACTGCTCTTGGGAACGGAGAGTTGGTCGTATGTATCCGTACCGAGTTGCTGTACTTGCACTGATGCCCACACGGCACTGTCCGCAAGCGCAGTTTCAACCGGTATCGTCTCTGTACCGGAAGACGGTTGCTGTTGAGCCGCCGCTGCTGCCATACGGCGATCATTACGCTTGCTCGGTACAAGCGGCTGACGCTGCTGCGCCCACAACATTACAGGGACCAACAGAAGCAATATGTATGCTAAACGTTTCAGAGAATTAAAGCATTTTGAGGGCTTGGCGGATTACTTGCTCTACATTGCACGAGGGGTCGTCTTTCAATATCTTGTCCACCGCTTTCCCGCTTGCGGCTGCTTGGAAACCAAGCATGGTAAGCGCACTGACGGCTTCCGTTTTCACCTCGTTGTCCGACACGCCGAAACCATTGTCAACCGGCAACTCGGTAGTAGCACCCTCTATGTCTATTTTCAGCACTTTGTCTTTCAAATCCACTATCACACGCTGTGCCGTTTTGGGACCCAAGCCTTTCACCTGATACAACGCTTTGGCATTGCCCGTTGCAATAATCTGACGTATCTCCGCAGCGGCAAACGCCGACATAATCATACGCGCTGTATTGGCACCTATTCCGCTAACCGTCATCAGCAAAACAAACAAGGCACGCTCGCCTTTGGTAAGAAAACCGAACAGATCGTGAGTATCTTCCCGGATAATCTCTGTGGTGTAAAGTTTGGTTTCCTTCCCCTCTTTGCTTGCCAAAGACGAATAAACAGGCAAGGCGATATTCACAGCATACCCCACACCCGCAGCCTCCACAACAGCCATCGTCGGAGTAAGTTCCGTAAGTTGTCCTTTGATATATTCAATCATAGATTATTCGCA
The DNA here is from genome assembly GCA_002387325.1 of Bacteroidales bacterium UBA4621. Classification (GTDB taxonomy): domain Bacteria; phylum Bacteroidota; class Bacteroidia; order Bacteroidales; family Paludibacteraceae; genus Colicola. The sequence continues at coordinate 26,306 of DGIN01000029.1, forward strand.
ATACTACAAATTAAGCGCACAAAGATACAACAAAAAAAACAAATATGCAAGCGGAAAATGATATGTTCATAACAACCGCATCAAAATTGTGTATTATTCAGGGAACACAGACACCATACAAAGACAAAAACACCTACCGGGGACGCGGACGCCCCCGTCCGCGGTAGGTTTGCCACAAACCGCATAACAATACTACGCACTTATATGGACGACACTATAGGGGACAACGCACTGCTTATGGAGACGACGCGTCTCGCGTCGTTATGCGCCGCAGGCGCACCTCCCCATACTCAACACCTTTCGTCTGTCGCCGAACAACGACGCAAGCCGCATCGTCCCCCAAAATGCCCGCAATCCCCTTGTCGTTAGAGAGACACCCCCATACCCGTCGCCACCCGCAACAAGCAGTACACAGACCAAACATAGTTGATGTGTTTGCTCTTTTTACGTATGTATTCTCAAAAATCCACCGCAAATATAGAGGAAATAATGCAATTATGCAAATTCCGATTCAAATATAGCCCACATTTCTGTGCCTCCCCCAAAAAACTTGCACTTCCACCCCAAACTTGTACTTTCTACTTAAACTTGCGACATTTCTTATTCGTACAAACGGATCATATTGTTAATAATGTTTGCCATAACTCTCGTACCACCTCTATGATACCTCTCGCTATCAGGTCTATGTGATTCGTATGTGATTCGTATGTGATTAGGCGGTTTTTGCTTGTATTTCTGCGAGTTAATACAGATATAAAATATAGTCTATATTTTTATAATTAGCACAATATATAAATCTAATTTAACTACATACAGAAACTTGTTCGTGGTGTCATCCAATGTCAACATCACACCCCGATTATGTCCCCAATAGGTTACGTCCAAATGGACATATCCTGTTTGTCCGGTCAAATCCGACTGAGTCCAAACACATTCTATCTTGCATAGTCTGCGTTTGACGGAGGAGGTACTCAGGTGGTTTTGTTCCGCTATTTGGCAAAAGGTCTGTTTATCGTTTTGGTAGGTATTCCACATTTCCGTTACCGACAATGGAACACCACTGCGGAACTGATGTCTATACAAAGAATTTAGCCTGCAAAAATAATCCATAGACCTAAAATAAGAGCATAAACATACAAAGAGAGGTCGCCTGTACAGATTAGGCGACCTCCGTCTCTATTCAAACTATTCTATTATTCTTTTATGGCGCGTAATTCCTCTAAATCGGAGCGGCTAAAATAATAGGCAAATGTGCGCGTGTTGGTATGGAAACCCGCATTGCGATATTCGTCATATTTCCAATTGCTTTTTATGTTTATTTCCAAATGTTTCGTCATAAAAAACGTATATTTTTTATTTTGTTGTCTATTTGCTCGTCGGTGGCATAGCCATGTCCCCTTGCCGCAAGGCGCTCCCCATACGGAGCAATATAAACAGGCGACCATTTCATTCTACCCGACGGCTTGCTTCCCATATCTTTTCATTGTCGTTTC
>DGIN01000100.1:0-12535 GCA_002387325.1 Bacteroidales bacterium UBA4621
CAGAAAAAACTCAACAGAAGACCACGAGAAAAATTGAACTTTTCAACTCCGAAAGATTGCTTTTTCAATTATTTTCCCTAACTTTGCACAAAATTGCATTTGCTATTGGACAGTACCCTGTCCGGCAAACACAACAGGGCAGTCTCTTTTGTTACGTCTTTTTTGTATAATCCGCTTATTCTTTGTACCTTTGCCTGCGATCTAACAGAATGCGCCATGAAAACCCGTTCACTCTTTTCTTTCCTGCTTCTTTCTCTGTTTTTCCCTCTGCCGACCGCATTGCGCGATGACTTGCGCTTGCTGGACGATGCACTTGCCCGCAAACAGCAATTCGACCAACAGAAAGAGAAACGCATACAGGATCTGGAAGCCCGCCAACCGCTCACTTTTGCTGATGCACAGCAACTATTCGATGAGTACAAATCGTACAACTACGAGCGGGGCAAGCACTATGCGGATATGCTGGTACAATATGCAGAAGAGAGCGGCGATGTGCGCCAACTCTATGAAGCCCAATGCGACCAGGTCTTTGCGCTCCTTTCCGCAGGGCTGTTCAAAGAGGGGTATGACCTGCTCCAGTCCATACACATCCCCGCGGGGGACACTCTCGGACAAGTCAATTACCATATCATATCCGCCCGCCTGATGCTTGATATGGCGGTTTATTCAGGGGACAAGTATGCCGACTGGTACCACGCCGAGCAACGCCGGCACTATGAAGAAGCAGCGGCATTGCTTGCACCCAAAGACACGTTTCTATACAACTATTGCAAGGCTTCTGTTGCCGAGTTCGAGGGCAATTGGCATGGTTCCATAGCCTACCACCAACGCTCTCTCAGGAGCAGCGGTGCTACCCGTCACGATGCGGCTGTGGCATTCTCTTCCATTGCCTTCGCCTACGAGCAGATGGGCGACCGCGATATGATGATGCACTATAATATCCTTTCCGCCGTTGCTGACATTAGGAGCAGTACCAAAGAGACTATCTCGCTCCGCCGTGTGGCGCAAACGCTCTATGAGGACGGCAATCTGACGTTGGCTGCCAAATACATACGTGAGGCAAAAGAGGATGCCGAGTTTTACGGTGCACGCCATCGCGAGATGGAACTGATGCAGATATTGCCTATCATCGATGCAGAGAATGCCAAACTCTTGCAGAGCCAAAACCGGCGTATTCTGGGGTGGGTGATTGTCTCGTTTGTGTTTCTGCTCGTTACGCTGGCAGTGATGTTTCTGCTCTATCGCCGTATGCGCCAGATACGTGCGGCACGTGCTACTATCGAGGAAATGAATAGCAGTCTATTAGTGGCAAACCGCCTGAAAGAGGAATATATAGGCACGGCACTCTGTTGGCAGTCGCAGTATTTGGGTGAGATGGAACGCTATCAGCAGATGGTGCGCAAGCGTATTCAGGAAAAGCGGTACGACGATATTCTTACCATCCCGAAGAATGCGGATGCCCACCGCCAGCGCGAGGAGTTCTACAAGCGTTTCGACGAGATGTTCCTCGGCATATTCCCCACTTTCGTCGCCGATTTCAATGCGTTGCTGCGCCCGGGGGAGCAGATTGTTGTCAAGAAAAACGAACTACTCAACACCGAACTGCGTATATTTGCGCTGCTGCGTCTCGGTGTAACCCATAGCGAGGTCATTGCCCAAGTATTAGACTACAACATCACTACCATTTATACCTATAAAACCAAAGTGAAGAGCCGTTCCGACCTCTCTAATGACGAGTTTTTCCGCCGCCTAATGCTTATTCCCTCATTTGCGGCTGATAAAAAGCATTGATTTTCTATAGAAATACGGTATATATACCTATAAAACCGTTTAGATAAAACGACATGTGTAAAAATATATAATATGCTGATTGTCAGTATATTCAATTTTTATTTCAATCAATAATTATTTAGAAAAAATCTATATACATTGCGCGTATATACGATTTGCCGTAATTTTGCAACCGATTTTAGAAACAACCGGTTGCTATTGTCTTGTATGTGGTGGCAACCGCTAATTACTAACCTAACAAAAACAAATCAACATGAAAAAACATGCTCTCCTTGCGAATGTGTGTATTTTGATTTTGCTTGCATTGTTCGCTACCCCCCCCACGCAGAGTTGGGCAGAAGCACAGTCTTTGCAAGCCGTTGAGGGTATCGTAAAAGACGCCCAAAACGAACCTCTCATCGGTGCTTCCGTTATGGTGGAAGGCACTAACACGGGTACCATTACCGACTTTAATGGGCATTATCTTCTCCAAAACGTAGCCGCTACCGCCAAGTTGGTATTCTCGTATGTCGGCTACACCACCCAAACCATTGCCATCAACGGGCGTAGCAAAGTAGATGTTACCCTCGAAGACGAAAGCCACATGCTCGACCAAGTGGTTGTGATTGGCTATGGAAGCCTCTCGAAGAAAGAGGTCTCCTCATCTATCGTACAGGTGGAAGCCAAAGACTTCAACCGCGGTGCGATGAACAACCCGATGGAGATGCTCAACGGTAAGGTGGCCGGTCTGAATGTGGTTACTTCCGCAGCCGCCAACCCGAACTCGAGCAGCGACTTGCAGATCCGCGGTGCGGGTAGTCTGACGGCAAGCAATAGTCCGCTTGTGGTGATTGATGGTATCGCAGGCGGCGACATCCGCAACATTGCCGCACAGGACATTGAGTCGATTACCGTGCTGAAAGATGCGGGTTCCGCCGCTATCTATGGTACGCGCGGCGCGAACGGCGTTATCCTCGTTACCACCAAGAAAGGTGCGGGCAACGAGGCGGGCAAGTTCACCGTAACCTACGACTCCTATTTCGATTGCAACATTGCCAATGCGCACCCCGACGTGCTTTCCGCGGACGAGTTCCGCCGCAGCCGCCGTGGTACGGACTATGGGGCGGAGACCAACTGGTACGACGAGATCATCAAGCCTGCCACCTACGACATCAACCAGTATGTCTCTATCAATGGCGCTACCAACCACGGCTATTATGCTGCTTCGTTCAACTTCAAGGATGCCAAAGGTTTGGATATCGTCAGCGCACGCCGCGAGTACGGCGGTCGTTTTGCAGCCGAGCAGAAGTTTCTCGGTGACCATCTGGTGCTTTCGGGAAGCCTGTCCGGCAGACGTGTGAACGAGACATGGGGTGCAGACGACCAAGTGGACAATGCCCTGCAACTCAACCCCACGATGCCCATATATAATGCGGACGGGTCGTACTACCAGCCTACGAATGTAACGGGTGCAGTGAACCCTGTAACGCGGTTGAAAGAGACCAAAAGCCAGGGGAAGCGTATGTACCTGCTCGGCAATGTGGATTTGAAATACAATATCTGGCACAATGAGCACCATAACATCTCGACCAATGTCAACTATGCACTGCAGTACAACGATTTGAAATCGGACACCTATGCTTCGTCGAAAGCCAACAGCAGTTATTGGGACGGCGTGCGCGGTACGGCTACGCTGCAATACCAGAAATGGCAGACCCACCGTGTGGAATGGCTTGCCAACTATGGTATGCACTATGGCGACCACGACCTGAAAGCCGTTGTCGGCTACAGTTGGGAGCGCAGTATCTATGAGCAGATGTATGAGCAGAACCGCGATTTTTCCTATGACAATACTCTCTGGAACAATATCGGTGCGGGTTCGTACTTGACCAAAGGACTGGCTAACATAAGCAGTTATATGAATGAGGCGACGCTGATCGGTTTCTTCGGACGTATCAACTATAATTATAAAGATATGCTCTTTGCATCGGTAAGTTACCGTCGCGAGGGTAGCACCAAATTCGGCGCAAACAACAAGTGGGGTGATTTCCCATCCGCTTCGCTGGCGTGGGAGATTATGAGTTGCGATTTCGCCGCTCCCGCCAAGGAGACGCTTCGCAGCCTCAAACCCCGTGTATCGTATGGTCTGACCGGTCGTTCCGACTTCGACCCCTATCAGTCGATGGCTACCTACGGCACCAAGGATAGTTATTTTATGGATGGTGAATGGGTAGTGGGCTATGCGCCTACCGCCAACAGCAACCCGAACCTGCAATGGGAGAAGAATGCCGCACTCAATGTCGGTGTGGATTTCGACCTGTGGGGACGCCTCCGCGGTAGCGTGGAATACTACAACCGCCAGTCGCAAGACCTACTTTACAACTACTCTGCGCCACAGCCGCCTTTTGTCTATAACAAGATTCTCGTCAATGTCGGTACGGTTACCAATCAAGGTGTCGAGGTAGTGCTGAACGGTGATGTTATCAAGCGCAAGGATTTCCTCTGGAATATGAATATCAACTATAGTTGGGGCAAGACCGTGCTGAGCAAACTCTCCTCCGATGTCTATAAAGCCGACTATCTCGAACTCTATCAGAAAGCGGGTGTGGGTACCAACGAGTACTATTTCCGCGTGGAAGAGGGCGGCGAGATTGGTCAGTTCTACGGCTATGAAGCCGCAGGCGCGGACGAGAATGGCAACTTGCTTGTACTGGACAACGAGGGCAATGCGCAACTTGCCAGCCAGGCCGACCTGAGTTGGAAACGCTATATCGGCAACGGCGCACCCAAGCATTTCCTCTCGTGGAACAACACATGGACCTACAAGAATTGGGATTTCTCTATGATGTGGCGCGGGGCGTTCGACTTCGACATCTACAACGCCCGCAAATACGGTATGGGCTTGCAGGGTTGCGGCACCGACAATGTACTCCGCTCTGCTTACTTGAGCAACGATGGTGTGAAGAGCCACGGCGGTGTTATATCGAGTTACTTCCTCGAGCGCGGCGACTACTTCAAGTTGGATAATATCACCATCGGCTACAATGTAGTCGTACCGTCGGCGAAGTATTTCCAAAATATGCGTATCTATGTTACGGCAAAGAACATCGCCACCATTACCAAGTACTCGGGCAACGACCCCGCAATTGTAACGCAGACAGGTATCACCCCTGGCGTGGATTCGTCGAGTGCCTATCCTACGGCTACCCAACTCGCACTCGGTATTACTCTTAACCTCAAATAAATTACTCGATTATGAAAAAGATATTCTATTCTTTGGCGCTTGCCATCGGCATACTTTCTTTGAGCGGTTGCGACCTCAATGAGAAGAACTACTCCAATATCGACCGCGACATCTATTATCAGAACGAGTCCAGTGTCAAAGGGGCTGTGGCGGCTATCTATGCCCGTGCGGCGTATGGTTTCTGCGAGTATTTCTATTACCTGCAGGAGTTCTCTGCCGACCAGATTGCATGGCGCACATGGAACGGCGGTCAGTGGGGTTGGGACGAAGGACTGAAATTCGTCCTCTCGTCGCAGACATGGACTTCCGAATCAAAGATTGTCCTCCAAGCATGGGAGTCGGCATGGACCACTATCGGTATGTGCAACCAACTCATCTCCGACCTCCAAGCCATCAACCCCTCTTCTATCGGTATGACCGACGAGGCTGTGCGCAGTTACATCGCCGAGGTGCGTACTATCCGTGCATGGGCATACTACAACAATTTCGAGTTGTGGGGCGGTGCGCTTCCGCTTTGTGTAACCGTCTCCTCCGAGGTGCCGGGCAGTGCTGATGCCGATTTCAATACGGGTTGCCGCAAAGTGTATGACTTTATTGCTACCGAATTGGATGAGTCGCTTGCCGACCTCCAGAACAAAGGCGGCAACCGTGTCAGCCCCGCTATGAACCGTATGCTCAAGATGCGTCTGCTGCTCAATGCGCAGATCTTCATCGGTGAGGAGCACTATACCGACTGCGCCGCACTGGCACAATCGCTCATCAATGGCGACTATGGCACCTACGACATCGTTTCCGACTATCGTCAGATCTTCTCGCTCAACAATGCCGACTGCCCTGAGGTGGTCTTCGCTTTCGCCGAGCAGCAGGGACAACTCAACACAGGGTGGATGCGCAATGTGCCATTTCTGCCCTATAACTACAACGATTTCCTCGATGTCTTCGCTACCAACCAGTCGGCATGGAACTGCGTCTGCCTCACACCGTCCTACGACAACTCGGGCAACGAAAAAGTCTATCCCGACGGCAAGATGTACGGCGGTACCGATAACCCCGTCTGCTTCCTCGAAGGCAACTACAACGACCGTCTTGGTGCTGTCTATGAGCGTTTTGAGGACGGCGACATCCGCAAGCAGAGTTATACGTTTGACACCGAGTGGAACGGCGGTATCTTCCTCAAAGGCGAGATGAAAAATATCACTACGGGCGAACCCATCCCCGCCGATGCCGACCGCGACGGACAACCGCTTATCTATATCGACCAGGTAGGGCAGTTCGCAGGTACCACCTCCGACCTCGGACGCTCCCTCGAAACCGTCCAGTCGCCCCGCTGGGGGCAGACCAACTCAGGCTACCGCCTGATGAAATACCCGATGTACCGTGCAGCTACGGGCATCGACTACCAGGACATCTCCGAGGTCGAGTTCCGCTGGGCGGAAGTCTATTACACCCTCGCCGAGTGCAAGATGCGTGCAGGTGATTTTGCAGGTGCGCAAGACCTTGTTAACCATGTCCGCCAACGCTATTTCGCAAGCGCAGGGGCTATGACCGACAAAGCCGCTTCGTGGACACCCGAGCAGTGGATGCTCCACCAGTGGGGTATCGAATTCCTCAACGAGGGCAGACGCCGCCGCACCGACCTACGCCGCTTCGACCAATTCACGCAAGGGCAGTGGTGGTTCTTCGGACGCGCTACCGACGATGCAGGGCAGACCTTCCCTGCCAAACGCGACCGCAAATACGAGTGGTATCCTCTCCCCCAGAGTGCCCTCTCTGTTAACCCCGGTCTGGTGCAAAACCCGAACTATTGATTGGACAAAGAACGAAGAACCAATCATCTGACAAGTGTATAGCAGGTATAGGTGATTGATAGGTGATTCTGCACCCCACCCCATACCGCTACACACCAGAGGACGCGGACGCCTCGTCCGCGGTATCAAAAAACTACCTAAAAAAATGAAACACATTATGAAAAAGATATTTTTGAGCCTGATGCTCGCGCTGCCGATGCTCTTTGTCGGCTGCCGCAAGGAGGAAATCGTATTCGAACACGAGAAACCGCAGTTCGAACTCAAAGAGAACGCTATTCTCCTCGAGGTCATTGTCCCTGCCGGTACGTCCGCCAAAGACCAGATCTATATGGTCGGTGCATTCAACGGACAGGACACCGTCAATTATGTCAATGCCGACTTCTGCTTGCAGAAAGCCGAGAAAGTGGATTCTAAATACGGTATCTACCTCTATCCCGAGGACTTTAAGGATGGTAAGTCGCTTGCCGACGGGTTCCTCTTTGTCAGCAAGTTGCAGGGTATCGAGAGTCCCGCTACCCCGCATATCTTGGACAACTGCGAAATAGGCAACCGCTATACGATAAGCATTGCCGCTTGGGGCGGTGCCGCACAGCAACCCGAGATAGAGCACGACGGATATGCCGTCTTTGTTCTCGATGAGACCGGTTGGGATGCCCTCACGCTCTATATGTGGGGCGATGTCAACGACCTCAACGGCGGTTGGCCCGGTATGGCGGTTACGGGTACGCAGACTATCAATGGCGTTACCTACAAGTATTTTGATATGGGTGCCGCCAATACCGGTTTGGCAGAGAACCTTATCTTCAACAACAACGGCGGCGGTACACAGTTGTCCGACTTTGCTTTCACCATCGACCGCGACCTCTATCTCCGTCTTACTGCCGAGGGCGTGGAGGAAATCAGCAACGAACCCGAAATTGAACACGATGGTCCTGTAGTCTTTGTTCTCGACTCTACAGGCTGGGACGCACTCACTCTCTATATGTGGGGCGATGTGAATGACCTGAACGGCGGTTGGCCGGGTATGCCTGTTACGGGCACGCAGACGATCAAAGGCGTTGAGTACAAGTACTTTGATATGGGCGAAGCCAATCGCGGCAAAGCCGAGAACCTGATCTTCAATAACAATGGAGGCGGGGTACAGTTGAAGGACGTAGCCTATACCATCGACCGTGATACGTTCCTCATTCTTACCGCCAACGGCGCACGGGGCTTGGACGCTGAACCTGTACCCACACCCGAACCCGCAGAGGAAGTGTCTTGCACCGTCTATGTGGAAAACGCCACAGGCTGGAACTGCTTTAGCGTCTATAGTTATGGCAATAATTATGAAGCATTCGGCGGATGGCCGGGTATGGCAGGCGATACCACCGAGGAGATAGAGGGTGTAACCTACTATGTATTCCATATCACCGCCCCCGAAGGCAATACCCTCAATCTGATCTTCAACAACAACGCCTGCGAAACCGAAGAAGGCATCAAGACACAATACGATGCTGCTGCCGTTACCATTGCCAAAGACGCTGTCTTCTACTTCCACGCAGACCCCACAAGTGCAACACAAAAATAATCATCCTGCCCTGAGCCCCTCCTTTGAAGGAGGGGCTGGGGAGGTATCTCTATCTCTGTTATGCATAAATCCCTATTAACTCTGTTTTCTCTTTTCTTGTGCCTTACGGGGTGCAAGGGAGGGGAGAACACGCCCACCCCGACGCCTGATCCCGTCGAGGATTTGAAGAAAGCGAACACCACCGTGGTGTACGAGTGCAACGAGCGTCTCTTTGCAAGGCAGAACGCCTTCCGTGCTATAGAGGCTTACCTGCCTACGCTCCAAGAGATGCAAGTGAATGTCCTCTGGCTGATGCCCATTCATCCGCGCGGAACGGTAAAGACCGTCAATTCGCCCTATTGCGTCAAGGACTACTACGCCATTGATCCGGCTTTCGGTACACTCGCTGACCTGCAGTCGCTGGTCAATGCGTGCCACGAGCGCGGCATCAAGGTCATTCTCGATTGGGTGGCTAACCACACTGCATGGGATAATCAATGGTATATAGACCACCCCGAGTGGTACACCACTCCCGTGGACGATGAGAAGAACTGGAATGATGTGGTGCCGCTCGACTATACCAAGTCTGCTGTCTGCGATGCTATGCAGGACGCTATGCTCTATTGGGTACGCGAAGCCGGCATTGATGGTTTCCGCTGCGACTATGCTCACGGTGTGCCGACCGCCTTCTGGCAAACGGCTATCGCTGCTATCCGCAACCTCAAAGCCGATGCAATCATGCTCGCCGAAACCCACAAGGTGTCCTATTTCGATGCGGGCTTCGACTGGCTCTATAGTTGGGACTACCTCTCGGGTATCCGGTCGCTCTACCAAAAGCAGAAAGCCACAAGCACTATCTACACCATTAGCGACAAAGAGATGTCTTCCACGCCCTCGGGCAAGTGCCGCCTGCGCTATACCACCACGCACGATGCTTCCTCAGAGAATGCACCTGCTACGTTCTACACCGATGCACAGGGGCAACTCTCGGCAGCGTGTCTCACGTTCTTCCTTGAGGGAGTACCGATGATTTACTCCTCGCAGGAAATCGGCAATATGGACAAAATCAATTTCTTCAACTACAACATCTTATCGTTTGAAGACAACGCTACCCGTCAGGCATATATTGCCCTGATGAAAGCCTACACGGCTACTGCCGAAGCACGCTACGGGGCTGTTACCGACTACTCCACCGACCATGTGGCGATGTTCTCCCGCTCGCAGGGCAGTAAGGAGATACTGGTCGTTGTCAATACAACCGACACCGCACAGGAGATAACCCTGCCTATGCGTTGGCAGCGCAACAAATACACCAACGCCCTTACGGGTGAGCAACTCTATTCTCCCAAGTCGCAATCGCTGCAACCTTACGAATACATAATTTATTCTAAATAAACGACATGAAAAAACTCTTTCTTTTTGCTTTGGCACTGCTCTCTTTCGGTTGGAGCACTGCCACCGCTGCGCCTCGTGCTGACGAGGTGAAGCACGACGGCTATGCCGTCTTTGTTCTCGACCAAACGGGTTGGGACGCTATAGCCCTCTATATGTGGGGCGATGTCAATAGCCTCAACGGCGCATGGCCAGGTATGCAGGTTACCGGCACCGAGACCGTCAAAGGTATCGAATACAAGTATTTCGATATGGGGGCTGCCAACACAGGTAAGTCTGAGAGCCTTATATTCAATAACAACAATGGTGGTACGCAACTCAAAGACTTTGCCTACACCATCAACCGCGACATCTATCTCGCTGTTTCTGCAGAGGGAGTACGCGAGATTACCCACAAAGACTCTATTCCCGATCCAGTCTTGGGCGGTATCGCACTTTGGCCGTCGTACACCACGCTCCTTACCGAGCAACCCGCCGAGGTCAAGGTACTGTCGATGAACAACTCGCTTATCCACTACGAGAACGAGTGGCAGGACGATATGTTCAACCAAATGGCAGCCGCTGAGGGCAAGAACGCCACGTGGACTGCCCATACCAATCTCGGTAAGTCGCTCCAATACCACTACGATGAGGGTGAGGGACTGACCGATGCAGGTACGCCCTCGGCACGTATGCTCGTCCGCACACAGGCATGGACGCATATTATTCTCCAGGAGCAGACTGCCAAACCGCGCACCAACTTCAGCGGTTTCCGCAGCAGCGTGAAAGCATGGGTGGAGTATATTCGTGAAAATTGCCCCAACCCTAATGCAGTCATTATTCTGCCGGTCAACTGGGCATATGCCACCGATGCGGCTTTCACGGCTTCTAATGCCGAGATGCTGGCTAACTATCGTGCTGTTGCACAAGAGTTCGGTGTCGTACTCTGCCCCGTAGGAGTGGCTTACGAGCAAGCCTACGAGAAAGACGCTACTATTCTCCAAAACTGGTTCAAAGACGACCGCCACCCCAAGCAGAACGCTACCTATATGGCTTGCTGTCTCGAGTATGCCACCATCTTTGGTGTATCGCCTGCTACTATCTCGTGGGCACCTGCTACGCTTACTGCCGATGAGGCTGCCGCTATGCGCACTTATGCCGCCGGCACCTACAACTCGTTTACTCAAGTCGTTGATCAGCACAAGCATTCCGTACATTTCGAAATGCACCAACTCGATGCCGACGGGCTTTCTGTCGGTGCATTGGCTGTCGTCTGCGATACCGTACTGACTGTTGCCGGGGAGCATATGGTGAAAGCCCTGTACGACGGCAAACAATACACCGCTACCGTGTCGGTTGGTGCTGCCAAAACGGAGGTTATCACTTATCCCGCTATTGCTTTCAATGAGGAGGCTATGGTATATGTTCAGGACTTCAATACCCTTGGTGGGGCGGAAGTCGATCCCTCCACCGATGCCAAGACCGGTATTCTCAAAGGTTCCCGCTTGCCTGAAGGTTGGCGTATTGAGCGCAACACCACCGGTCCGCGTCAGGTAGGTATGTACGGCACGGCTGCTGACAGCACAATGTATATCGGCGGTCAGTCGCTGGTATCAAAAGCATACAATGGCACGTGGAACTTTGGTGCAACGGGCAATATCGACCGTGCTATCGGCGGACTCACTACGGGCGTTGCCGGCGGTACCCGCGGTATCAATGTGATGGCGCACCTCACCAACAATGGCAAAACCAACTACGAGGGTGTCGAACTGACCTACGACATCGAGAAATACCGCAATGGTAACAACGACAAGGGCTTTACCGTGCAACTCTACTACTCCACCAATGGCAACACGTGGCAGAGCGCAGGCGATAAGTTCAAGACTTCTTATGCGCCCGATGCCGACACCAACGGAGCGGCTGTAGTTCCGATGAATACCACTAACGTACACGATACACTGGATATTGTCTTCACCGCCGGCACCGACCTCTATCTTGCATGGAATATCTCCGTTACATCGGGCGACAACTGTGCAGGCGCACCGGGATATGCCATCGACAATGTCTCAATGACCGTCCTCGAAGCCGAGATACCCGAAGCCGCACACTATATCTATGCCGATGACCAAACCGGTTGGGCTTCGTTGGCTCTCTATACGTGGGGTACAAGTGAACTCTATGGCAAATGGCCGGGTGTCTATCCGATCAACACCACCGAGGTGGAAGGTGTTACCTACAAGGTATTCCCATATGACATCACCGAAGCGGGCTCCTACAACCTGATCTTCAACAACGGCAATAACGACAAGCAAACTCCTGATTTCACCGTTACCGAAGCCCGCGACTACTACTTGGTGGTAACCGCCGAAAAGGTGTATGAAGTAGGTACAGGTATCGAAAACACGCTTGTAAAGCGGACCAACACAACCAAGTTCTTGCACAATGGTACACTCTACATACGCCATCAGGGACAAGTATTCACAGCCACGGGCGTCAGAGTTGATTAAAGATTACAATTGAACAAAGTATTAGTTTGATTATATAAATTGTAGTGAACAGGATGCGCAGGGATGCGCGTCCTGTTTTTGTGTTGAAGCACGACCCAAAATCCACCTAACTCCGTCCAATCGGAAAAATCAGCACACTTACCGTTTGGCAATATGGGAAGAAAACTGCCTGACAAGTGTAGACAGCCCCTCGTTTGATGTTGTTTTTTCATAAAATATACCGTCTGGTCGGCATCTGGGCAAACTGCATTCCCACCCCCCCCAAAAAAAAACAAGCAGAGTATGC
>DGIN01000100.1:12664-26245 GCA_002387325.1 Bacteroidales bacterium UBA4621
GGCTTTTTTCGATAGGATAAGCCTGCTTTTTATGCACTTTATGCAATATCAACATTGCATAAACTGTATAAACATCGTCCTGATGTGTTGCCCTGCCTCGGTTTGATTCAATTTGCACAACCAAGAAAAATGTTGTATCTTTGCAGGCAAATAGCAGGACGGTATGGAAGAAAACAAACGGGAATTTGACTGGGCGTTATGGTGGATACGTATCAAAAAGTATCTGCTCAACAAGTATGTCGTTACAATGATGATATTCCTGTTTATAATGTTGTTTGCAGGTGACCAGAGCCTGATACATACCATTCGCCGCGGACGGGAGATACGCCAACTGGAGCAACAGCGCGATATGTATCGCAAGGGCATACAGTCTGCGCAACAGGGAATCAACATGCTGCAAAACACCGACAGCCTTGAGCGTTACGCCCGCGAACACTACTATATGCATACCCAAAACGAGGATGTTTATCTTGTGGAATAATGCGCGTATAACGTATAACTTGTGTATAATATGAAAAAATCCAATATCTTTCTGATCAGCGGAATGATTGTCCTTGTAATAGGTGCAGTCTTGAGTGTCTGCAAAGTGCAGCCGTATGCCAACTACGTCCTCATTGCAGGGGCTGTCCTTATCATCATCCGCGGTGCTCTCCGTACCCGCGAACGCGATGACGACCACAAAGAACAAGAATAACCTCTGATGTAGCAATGCAAGACCGCTTGGTAAAGCAACACAGAATTCTGGGTATTGACCCGGGTACATTGTTTATGGGATATGCCCTGCTCGACAGTACGGGGCAGCGGGTGCAGTTGGTCGATTTCGGAGTGCTGGATGTACATAAGTTGGACGGACAGTACGCCCGTCTGCAGCGTGAGTTCTTCTTTCTGCAAGAACTGATAGACCGGTACCAACCCACCGAATTGGCTATAGAGACACAGTTTGTGGACAAGAACCCGCAGACGATGATCAAAATTGTCCATGCACAAGGGGTGGCGATTGCGGCGGCGTTGAGCAGGGATATACCCATAAACGAGTATTCACCTATGAAGATCAAGATGGCGATTACGGGCAACGGACATTCGAGCAAGGAACAAGTGGCGGGAATGTTGCAGCGTTTCCTGCATATACCTGCCGACCAAATGCCCAAGAAATTGGATGCCACCGACGCATTGGGTATCGCCTACTGCCATTTCTTGCAGTTGGGCTTGCCTCTCTGCGATGACCATTCTGCCAAAGACTGGACTACGTTTGCCAAGCGCAAAGGCTTGACAGGGAGTGCTGCCACCACACCCAACCAACGACTGATGGCGGCTCTGCATCAGACAAAGAAATAGAAAATAAGACATAGCAAAAAGAGGTACAAGGCAAAGCAAAAAGAGGTGCAAGGCAAAGCAAGAAGAGGTTGTCTGACAAGTCGTGTCAGACAGCCTCTTTCTGTATCAAACAATTCTGTAGAACCGGCTTATACCGTGGCTTCAATATTCCATACGAAAGCACGGACACCCACTTCCTTGTTGCGCATATCGAGTTTCTCCACTGCTTCGAGCAGAGACGGTACTTTGTCATCGTCCACTACGGTGATGACGCACGAGTTCATCTCCGGCCAAGCGTGTGTGCCCCTGTGCGGGTCACCATCGTGGCTGCCACGACCTTGCACCTGCTCAAAGAACGTAAAACCGCGTATCTCCAACATATCAAGCATATACTCCACACGCTCGGTGTTGGCTTGATTGAATATAATCATTACAGACTTCATAAGCAATTTGTAAATTTGTAACTTTGTAAGTTTGTAAATGTGCAAACAGAATGTACAAATTTCCTAATTTACACATTTACAAATTATTTATTTATCCAATTCGGTAGGAGCAGTTTCGGGGAACACAGTGGCTTTGGTCTCCTCTACAGCGGTGGCAGGTGCTTTCTTTACTTTGATATTCATAAAGATAAAGCCTTTGCGCATTTTCCCTGTTTTATCACGTTCTCCCCTGCGGGACATAGCACCATAGAGAGTCGGCACCATAAAGAAAGTAAGCAAGGTTGATACCAGCAGACCGCCGATAACCACGATACCCATCGGTTGCCACATCTCGGAGCCTTCACCCGAAGAGACCGCCATCGGCACCATACCGAGAATGGTAGTGAAAGCCGTCATCAAGACCGGACGCATACGGCTGCGACCTGCCATCACGATAGCCTTGTTCAATTCCACACCCCGCTCACGCAACAGGTCGATATAGTCAATCAGCACAATACCGTTCTTTACAACGATACCCACCAGCATAATCAGACCCAAAGCACCAATCATATCCAGCGAACGCCCTGTCATCCATAAAGCCATAACCACACCCGAAAGGGCGAAAGGAATGGTGAACATAATGACAAACGGTTTCTTGAATGACTCGAACTGGCTTGCCATCACAATATAGACAAGCAGGATAATGAGTGCCGCCAGCAGTCCCATCTTGCCGAAAGTCTCCTGTTGGTCTTCATAATCACCCGCCAAGTGGATGGTTACCCCTTGCGGCACATCCAACTTGTCTATTACCTGTGTCTGGATGTTTTGTGCCAATTCGCCCAACGGGACATTATACGGTGTAACGGATACGGTAACGATACGCTGGCGCAGCTTGCGTTCGATAGTAGGCGGAGTCCAATACTCGCCTATGGAGCATACTTCCGACAGTTTGACGCTTTTGCCGGTTGGCGTGGGAATAGTCAAGTCCTGTATCTTGGGGATTGTGTTCCGGTCGGACTCTTGCAAACGGCAGACAATATCATACTCCGAACCGTCCTCTTTGAGATAGCCGCAGGTCATACCGTTTATACGGTTGCGCAGGTAGGTAGAGATAGTGGCAGGGGAAAGTCCGAGACGGCTGGCTTTCTCTTTGTCCACGGTAATTTTGATTTCGGGACGCTCGTCATCACGCGAGATAGTCGCATCGCGTGCACCGGCTATATCGTGGTTACACTTGGCTTGTATCTCCTCTGCCAAAAGGGATGTGGCATCGAAATCATAACCGTAAATCTCTATATCCACCGAGTTGGAAGCCATGCCTCCGCCGTTGGAGGTGCTGACCTGGTAATCCGTTATCTCCGGATAGCGGGCAATCTCCTGACGGATGACTTCCGCAATGTCGAAGATACTGCGCTTACGCTCATACTTTTTGCTGCAGCGGATAGTCATCGAGATAGTATTATTCATCGTGGTGGAGAACAATGCCGACATTCCCGAGTCATCGTTTGAACCGGCAGAGGTACTTATTAACTGTATCTCCGGCACCAGTTCGGTGAACCGTGCTTCCAAGGCGCGAGCGGTCTTGAGGGTTTCTTCGATACGTGTTCCGCGTTGCAGTTTGATTGTAACCGACATACGTCCGTTATCCTGCTGCTGCATAAAGTCGGTACCGATTTGCCCTGTAACAGCGGGCAACATTGACAAGGCGAAGAACAGGAATAGTCCGCTGAATGTTACCGCTTTGTGGTTCAAACACCAGCCAAGTCCTTTGGAATACTTGTCATCAATCCAGTCGAGTGCGTGTACTACGGTGCGGTCGTACCACGATTTGCGGTTCTTGTCATCGTCAATAAGGTTGCCGTTCTCGTCCACATGCACTTTGCGCGGTTTGAGCAACTTGCTTGCCAGCATAGGTGTCAGCGAGATGGCGATGAGTGTGGAAGTAGAGGTTACGATGGTTACAATCCATCCCAACTCGCGAAACAAGATACCAGACATACCCGTCAGGGTGGTCAGCGGAACGAACACTGCTGCCAACACGAGCGTGGTCGCAATAACCGACACCCAAACCTCGTTGGTGGCATAGATAGACGCTTCGCGCGGGTTCTCTCCTCTGTCCACATGCTTGGTAATGTTTTCCAACACCACAATCGCATCGTCCACCACCATACCGATAGCCACAGTAAGCGAACAAAGGGAAATGATGTTGAGCGATGAGCCGACCAATTTCAGGTAGATAAACGCCACAATCAACGAGATAGGTATTGTGAGTGCAATAATCAAGGTGGCACGCCAGCGTCCGAGGAAGAACAGCACAACAAGTACCACGAAGAGCAACGCATAGCCGATAGATTCTTTGAGAGAGTTGATCGAGTTCTCTATGTTCTCCGATGAGTCGTAAATCAGTTTGAACTTCACATCCGAGGGGAGCGTTTTCTGTATCTTGGCAATCTCTTTGCGTACATCACGGCATATCTGTACGGTGTTGGCACCGGTCTGCTTGGTAATCATCAAGCGGGCGCACTCGATACCGTCTGTTTTCTCGTCCAAAGACAATTCTTTGATTGTATCTTTTACGGTAGCAATATCGCGCACATACACCTGCCGCCCGTCTGCGGTGGTGGTAACCACAAGATTGTTGATTTCCGAAGACTCGGCAAACTCCGATCGCACCTCCATCTGGTACTGCTCTTTTTCCAGTTTCACCGTACCGGACGACATATTCAGGTTGTTGGCAGAGATGACATTTCCCACATTCTCTACAGTCAATCCATAGGCATCCAGTTTCTGCTGGTCAAGATATACATACACATACCGATCCGGTGCACCCGACACGGTCAGGTTACCGATACCGTCCACGCGGTTCAACTGCGGTATAATCTCGTCGTCGAGCATTTTGTCCAATGCGGGGTATGACTCGTTGGCGGTAACGGCATACTGGATAACCGGCATCATCGAGGTGGACAGACGCAGGATAATCGGGTTGGAGCAACCGTCAGGCAGGTTGTCTTTTACCAAATCGACGTAGGTCCGCACATCGTTGATTATCTCGTCAAGGTCGGTTCCCCATTCAAACTCCAACGTTACCTGCGAGATGTTGTCTTTCGATTTGGAAGTCAGTTCTTTGAGGTGATCGACCGAGTTGAGCGAGTTTTCCATCACTTTGGTTACATTGGTTTCCACCTCGGAAGCGGAAGCACCGGGATATGTGGTCATCACCGTGATATACGGAGGGTCCATTTCCGGGAACTGGTCAACCGGCAACTGCACATAGCAGAAGATACCTATGATAATCACTGCCACGAATATAAGGGCGGTGGTTACAGGCTTTTGGACCGCTGATTTATAAATAGCCATACAGCAATTAACAATTAAAAATTAACAATCAACATGCATTATTCGCCGTCGGCAGTTTTGCCTGTGGTGATCTTGACGCCATCAACAAGGCGCGATTCGCCTTTGGTTACGAGTTCCACACCGTCAGTAATCTCGGGTGCGTTAATTTCTATGTCATCGCCGAAACGTTGCCCTATTTCGACGCTTACCCGTTTGGCACGTCCGTTGTTGTTGATAAATACATAGCGGTCGTTAGCCCCGACGAGTTTCAGCACCGTGGAATAGGGAGCGGTAATTACATTGGCTTTGCCCAATCCGAGCGTGGTGGTAACGTACATACCCGGTCGGAGGAGTCCCTCGCGGTTGTTCATCACCACTTTCACTTGGAAAGTGTGGCTCGAAGCGTCCACTGTCGGATAAACAACCTCTATTGTTGCAGGGAAAGTCTTGTCGGGATACACATCGGAATGCAAGGTCAGTCGCATACCCGGTTTCACTTGCGGAATATATGACTCAGGGATAGCCACAAGCGTTTTGAGTTTGTCCACCTGTGTAAGTACAAGGATAGGCTGCCCGCTATAGAGTTCTCCGTCCTCGTAGTTCTTCGCCGAGATAACACCTGCAAAAGGAGCCTTTACATAGGTGTTTTTCTCGAGGAAATCGATGTTCTCTTTGGTTTGGTCTAATGACAATTTGGTCTGATCGTATTGTTGTTGCGACACCGATCCGGTCTGAATCAGACCTTCCATACGCGCCATCTCGGTTTCAAGATTGGCAATAGTCAGTTTGGCAGTCTTGTATTGCTGCTGGTCCATACGCACGAGGTCGCTTCCTTTCTTTACACGGTCTCCCACCTCTACGTATATATGCTCGATTTTCCCTGTCAGCGATGGGGCTATATTGACGGTCTCGTATCCCATCAGGTTTGACGAGAGGGTGATGTCGCGCTGAATCTCCCGTGTGTGCAGGGTGGTCAGTTCCACCACCTCAGTGCGTTCGCCTGCCTGTTCGGCAGTGGCAGCCGTTTCTTTTTTGCCGCAACCGACTAATACCAATGCGGCGGTTGCCATAATAAATACCTTTTTCATATCTCAATTTGACGATTTACAATTTTACAATTTACGAGTTGGCAATCAGTTGTTGAGGAACTTCTGCAATTCCACTTCCGCATTGACGAGTGTCAGCACCGCCTGTACGTAGGTCGATTGAGCAGAAATCACATCGTTGCTGGCATTGACCAGTTCGAGGTTGCTGGTTGCACCATAATTATACTTGTTGGTGGTTGACTGGAACACGCGTTGGGTTACGTCCATATTCTCTTTTTCCACCATATAGGTCTCGTATGCGTTCTGGAGATTGAAACGCAACTGCTGGTTCTGAATACCGAGGTTGTCTGCCGTCTCTGCAAGCGTATTGCGGGCAGACTCAAGCGCGATCTTTTTCTCCACCACTCCTGCCGCGCGTTTGCCCGACGACCAGAGCGGCATCGAGACCGACACACTGACTGCGTGCGGCGGGGTCATACGGAAACCGCCCTCTGCATAGTAGTGCTGGTTGCTGTACTGGTATCCCACGCCTACGGTAGGACCATACGCCCAGCCTGCCATGTGTACGTTGGCTTTTGCCAGTTCCACATTTTTTGCAAGGGTTTGGTAGTTGAGGTTATTCTGCGGGATAAAGTCTTCGCCGAGCAGATTGAGGATTGCCTCCGCCGAGAGCATATCGTCGAGTGTGGAGGTAAGCGTCATTTCGGTCTCTACCGGTACGTCAAGCAGCACCTTCAGTGAGTTCTGCGCCAGCAGAATGGAGCGTTTGTTGGAGTTGATGTTGTTGCGCAGTGTGTTGACCCGCACCATAATCTGGTCGGCAGCCGTTTGTTCCGCTGCGCCGACATCTACCGATCGTTGCGTCATCTCGGCAAGTTTCTCCACGTTGAGCAACGATGAATCGAGCAACGCAACCACGTCTTGCAAGACCAATACCGAAGCGTAGGAGGTTTTTACGTTGGCACGCAGGTCGTCTTCGGACTGCTCCAATGCGATTTTCTGCATATCGATGGCTATCGTATTGAGCACGGCACCTACAATGGCTTGCCCGCTGATGCCGACGGAGGCTTTCACGCCTGTAGTGGAGTAGTCCGGCATAGAGATTTCCATACCCTGGAAATTCATTTTGTATCCGCACATGGAACTATAG
This sequence comes from Bacteroidales bacterium UBA4621, assembly GCA_002387325.1. Classification (GTDB taxonomy): domain Bacteria; phylum Bacteroidota; class Bacteroidia; order Bacteroidales; family Paludibacteraceae; genus Colicola. Next base: position 19,933 of record DGIN01000100.1, read on the forward strand.
CCCCATGAAGCGTCCGCTTGCGGCAGCATGGCTGCGATGGTCTGCCATCGTTGTGCGTATGCCTGTTGTACTGCCAGATCGGCATTGCGCAGCGAGCGGTTGGCTTTCACCGCATAGTCCTGCGCCTCGTCTACACTGAGGCTCAATTTGGCAGGTACATCACGCTGCGATGCCTTTTTGGTGGCTTGCATCACGTGGTCTTCCGCTAAGGCATTTGCGCTAATCAGCAGGGAAGCCGCCATAAAGAAAAGTAGTTTCTTCATCTTTTTTATATACCTTAAATTTATTGTTATCGTAGCAGTCGGTTATGCGATTGTACGTTATGGTTTGTCCAATATTCCCTGTATCATTATGTTCATTCCCTGTTTGGCTATGCGTATCATTTCGCTGCGGCGTTTGGGATAGTTCTGTATAGTCTCCATAATGGTATAGTGGGTGTATGAGAAGAACTGCGCCGTGGTGTCGGCATCCAGGTCTTTGCGGAAGACGCCCTCTTCCTGTCCTTTTCTGACGAATCTCACCAGATTGCGGTACATCATTTGGCACAAGTGTTCTTTGTGTTTCACGAAGAGGTCGGGATAATACTTCTGCAGGTCGTACATAATGGGTGGCGGCTGCCCGAAGTCCTTTTCGTTTTTCTTTGCCATTGCGCCCCATTCCTGCAATATCTGCAGGGTACTTTTGCCTTCCACCTCACGCAACATTCTGCGTTCCAGTTTCTGCTCGTGGAGCGTGAGCATTTCGCTCACCAGGCGGTCTTTTGAGTCAAAGTACACATAGAATGTTTTCTTGGAGATACCCAGTTCGCGACAGATATCGTCGATGCTTACGGAGCGTATTCCCACCTCGCGCATTTTTCTGACAGCAAACTGAACGATATTTTCCCGTTGGTTATCACACATAGTACGCACTGCGATACAATAAACGTGCCACAGATGCAAAAACGGGCGGAGTAACGGAAACTTTTTTACTTTTGCAGTTTCCAAGTGCCATATACTCCTAACATTCTCCCTACAAGTACGGTATTATCGACCGTGTATGTACCGTGTATGTACCGTGTATATACGGTAGCCGGTAGCGTGAGGCGGGCGGTGGTTTAGATTTTTTGAAGAAAAACAGTATGATTTTCGCTTTTTATTTGCAGAAGTCGAAATAATGTTGTACTTTTGCAATGTTTTCAGAGCGGGGGGGGGCATCTCTGAGGGGGAATCTCCGACTTTATTAGGAAACAAAACTAAAAACCTAAACATCTATGAAAAAAACTTTCTTATGATGGCTGCCATGTGTGCGGCCATTCTTGCTATGGCAGAGTTCAAAACCGAGTTTAACACCGACGAGGCGACTGCCATCAACATCACCGAAGCAGGTGAGTACCGTGTATTCAGCGCAACTTCTTCCGCGACCAATGTGCCTATTGTTGTGGCAAAGGACATTGCAGACACTGTGTTTATCACGCTGGAGAACATCAACATCACTCCCGAGTCTGATGCGAGTGCGATGCTGGTAGGTGCGAACTCGGTGGTAGTGCTAAACCTGACGGGTATGGAAAGTGCCCTGACGGGGAAGAACGGTTGCGGTATTGAGACCGAGGGCGGTCTGGTAATCAACGGCACGAAGGACAACAAATTGACGTGTACGGGTGCCGGTCGTTCAGCGGGCATAGGTACGACCCAGAAGAATGCAGCCGCAGGTGATATTGTTATCAACGGCGGTAATATAGTAGCCAAGAGCGGTCACGAATGTGCCGGTATAGGCGCGAGCAATGCGGGGCGTATAGGCAACATCACGATCAACGGCGGCTACATAGAGGCAGCGGGCAATGCCTATTCGGCAGGCATCGGCGGTTCTTACTGCAGCAAAAACAACAACGGTGGCAAAGACACTGTGGTTATCGCTATCAAGGGCGGTGTAGTAGATGCGCAAGCGGGTTACTACAACGACAACCGTGCGATAGGCAAGAGCAAGACCCACGGCGGGAATATAGCGGTAGTTATCTCGGGCGGCTCTATCATAACCAGAGGAGAGACAGGCGAGAAGAACGGCATCGTGTTCAATCCCACCAACGGCACGGAGTCTGTGTCCGCCGTTACCTATGTTTTGCCGGACGCCCTGTTGACGCTTGTAACGGAGGGTCATATCGGGGACTTGCAGTTGGGTTCAGACTACGGTATCAAAGACGTGTACACCACAGCGGAAGGCAGACTGTTCTTCTATCTGCCCGAGTCCGCCAAGACAGCGGAAGCGGAGATTAACGGCGTAAAAATGGAAGCGGAAGCCGCAGGCGAGACACCTGATCCGCAAGCGATAGAAAACACGAACGGTGATATGACGGCTATAGAGGTGCTTCGCACGGACAACGGTATCATTATCAACCATACAGAGAACAATATGGTTTCCATTATGGATATGACGGGCAAGACGGTGATGGAAGGTGTGGTAAGCGACAACCAGCCGATAGCCCTGTCGAACGGTCTGTATGTAGTACGCGTAAACCATATCGGTTCTTTCAAATACGTTGTCAGATAACGTATTTCATTCTTGGTTCGCCGCTGTTATGCCCCCTAATAAGCGGCGGACAAAGAGCAACAAAAAGAGACTGCCTGACAAATGTAGGCAGTCTCTTTTTTTAATTGACTATGTATGTTTCTATTATTCGATAACCGTGCCGAGTGCGTTGTATTTAACGCCGTTCTTAACGATAACCAAAGCACCGTTCTCCATATACTTGGTAGCCTTAGCCTCTACAGCGGTGTTGTTGATGGCGGTTTCACCACCAATGGTAAGCGAAGAAATACGATAACCGCCAGTAAACTCTTTGATTTCTACATTAGCAGCCGTTGCCTGATATTCCAAAGTTTTCCAAATATAACCTTTCTCGTCTGCACCGTCAGAACCCTTTGCAGGCAAGATTAAATCGGTAGAAACTGCAATGGCACCCTTGGGGTATGTACCGGCAGCGTCTGCAAAGTCAGCAGCATCTTTACCTTTAGCGGCTACAACCAACTTAATGCTTGCACCGATCTGAACACCCGAGAGTTTGATAATACCGTTCTTGCCACCGAACTCGAAACTATTGCCCAAGTTGATAACGATTGCTTTTTGCTTACCGGAACCATTTTTGATAGTGAATTGGATATTCTCTGCGCCTTTGGGAGATACGACAGCCTCTACATCCTTGACGATGTCATACACTAATTTGTCCTCCTTGGTTTCCGTTGCATTCTTGGTTGCATTAGTTACAGTCCAGTCTGCTTCGGTAGCATACTTTGAGAAATCATAGGTCTCTGCGTTGATGGTTGCTGCTGCAACGAGGGCAGCGGCGAAAAAGAAGATTTTCTTCATAATGTGTTTGTTTTTTATGTGGTTAATGTAAAATAGTCAGTCTTTGTTTGTTTCCGATTGACGGTGCAAAAGTAGTGCAAATATATCAATTGCGCAAACAGATTTTGACAGAATATGTGTATTTTTTTGTTGAGAGTTGAAAGTTGAGGGTTGAAAGCAGTTGGAAAGTAGGAGAGTTGTTAGTGGCAAATTGTCTTCTTACTCTGTCAGCGGGTCTTTGCCGTTGAAGAGAATGGCGCGGGAATGGTTGATGTCAAACTCATTGCCAGGGCGTGTGCGGAAACTGCAGTTGGTGAACGTGAGTTTCTCGGCATAGTTCAACTTTACACCCGTATCGGTAACGCCATAGATGGTGATGTTGTCAAAGATGATGTCGTGCACGGGCATACCTTTCAGTCCTTGTATATTGACCACGTTTTCGGCTACAGCACCTGTGATATTGCGGAAAGTGATATTGCTCCAGTCGGGGAAGAAAGCGTCTTTTTTGTCCTTGTCGGTGGCACTGACTCCCGCTCCTCGGTCGGCATAGCCTGACTCTATATGTATAACATCTTCGCGGATATTGCGTACCACGTTGTCCACGCAGTAGAGGTCTTTGCACCAGCCGCCGCGTCCCGGAGCAGACTTGAAACGGAAACCGATGTCCGTACCATCGAAGACGCAGTTGCGTACCACAATACGCTGCATACCGCCCGAGAACTCCGATCCGATGACAAACCCGCCGTGTGCCCGATAGACTGTGTCATTCATAATGAGGATGTCCGACTGCGGTCCCGCATCCACACCTTTCTGCCCTACCCCGCCTTTCATACAGATACCATCATCGCCGCAACTGATGTTGCAGTTGACAATCAGCCCGGTCTGTATATTCCCGGGGTCCATAGCATCACCGTTCTGCGCCCACCACGGACAGCGGATAGTGATACCATCGATGATTAGGTTCTGCACACGCGTCGGCACGAGGTGGAACTTGGGCGAGTTGAGCAGCGTAACGCCCTGAATGAGTACGTTTTTCGAGTCGGTGATGTTCACCAGATGCGGGCGCATCTTCTCCTGTGTGATAGCGTCGGAAGCGATATTGGGGATACCGAGTTCTTTGTTGAGGTTGTAGGGATACCAGATAGAGTGCTTCTTGTCGTCGGGACGGAGTGTACCGCCCATAGCCAGTGCTTCTTCCCATACTTGCGGGTCGGTCTTCTTTACCTTTTTCTCCTTGATAGGACGCCAGTAGAAGCCTTGTCCGTCGAGGGTGCCGTTGCCCGTAATGGCTACGTTCTCCAGTTTGGAGCCATAGACGCAGGCATTGCATTTCTTCGAGCCGTCGCGTAGCGAGTCCGATTTCTGGACATAGAGTTCCTTGTTGGTGGAGAAAAGCAGCGTTGCCCCCTCTTGGAGATGGAGATTGATATTGCTCTGCATACGGATAGGACCGGTAAGCCATGTGCCGGCAGGAATGACAATCGTTCCACCGCCCTGCTTGGAGACTTTCTTGATGACCTTGTTGATGATGTCGCCTACATTGGTTTTTCCGTCTGCCACGGCACCTACGTTGGCGATATTCACCTCCACATTGCGGAATGCCACGGGTTGCACCTGTTGCATCTCCACAGGGAGGTTGGTATAGTATTCGGCGTACGGGTTAGCCGATAGCAATGCACAATGCACGAAGCACAATGCACAAGCAAATAGTAGAGAAAAGCGTTTCATATTCAATTAACAATTAACAGTTAATAATTACCATGCAAAGTCGGGTGGATGACGGGTGGATAGCCTTTTGACGTATCTTCAACCTATAACTATCCTATAACTATCCTATAACGAATCACCTACTCTTGATAATATGATGCGGGTATGTGATTAGTACAAATCTTGTACCAGACTGTTGAGATATACTTCGAGGTTGGTGTATGGGGCTTGCAGGGTAGTGGCTTTGCCGTCGGAGGCGGTGCGGGAATCCAAGCCGTGTGCTGTTTCCCATTCGTCGGGCATACCGTCGCGGTCGGTGTCTTTGGAGGCTTGTGTAGAAGCATATTCGACATAGCCGCCGGCATCTTTGGGCGAGTCAATCAGTCCGCCTGTAGAGCCGTTGGAGCCTTTGCACGAGGCTGTGCCGTTGCGTACTTCGTCGGCGATACGGGTGTCGATGGCATCGCGGCGGAGCGAGCAACCCGCTTTGGCAAGGACGGTCTCGAAAGCCTGTTCGGGAGTTTGCTCTGTTGTGAGCAAGGTCAGTCCGTCCGTCCAACGTGTTTTTGCTTTTACGTTGTCGGTCTTGATGGTAGAGCCTTGCCAGTTGTCTTTTGTAACCGTCTCCGAGCCGTACATATAGTTGCCTTTCAAGTAGAACTGTCCGGGAATGAGTGTGCCGAGTTGAGAACAGTAGGAGCATTTGACCGTAGGGTCGAGTAGGCGGGTCTTCTTGGAGGTGGCAGGACCGGGTTTGTAGTAGTTGGCGACCATATTGATTTGCCGTGCATGCTCTACACCTTCCCCTCCATAAGACGAGTTGCCACCCCAGTTATAGACTACATTGTTTACATAGTCCAGCGGTCCGAAGCAGGTATTGTTGACATACGAGTGGTCGAAACGCGGGTTGCGGGAGTCGTGGTGGGCGAGCAGGTTGTGGTGGAAAGTGGCATTGGTTCCGCCCCAGATGCCGCCGTAGCCATGGTTACCTTTGACGTGAACGGAACGGCGGAGCGACTCGGTGATAAAACAGTACTGGAGGGTGAAACAGGTATTCCCATAGCAACTGACACACTCGTCGGTGCTCCACGAGAACGAGCAGTGGTCTATAATGACGTTTTTGCGCCCTTTCACAGTGAGTGCATCGCCCTCCACCTTGTTTTGGTCTCCCATACGGAAACGCAAGAAACGGACGATGACGTTGCTGCATTTGATTTCCACGGGGTAGCCTGCGATACAGATACCGTCTCCGGGGGCTGTCTGTCCGGCAATGGTGAGTGAGCCG
>DGIN01000100.1:26378-47441 GCA_002387325.1 Bacteroidales bacterium UBA4621
GCATGGCGCAGCGAACCGACATCGTTAGGGTCGTCATTGAGGTTGGTTACGTGGAGTACCACGCCGCCGCGTCCGCCCGTGGTGTATTTGCCGCCGCCTTCCGCACCGGGGAAAGCCGGCGTTTGAGCGGGGGTAACGACAGGTTCTTCGCCACCGCCGCACGCAGTACAGCAGATAGCGAAGAATATAAGGAATAAGTATTGCTTAATATAAATAGTCATTCCAAAGTGTGCCATTGGAAGCATTGACATTGACATCGAAGATAGGCCAGTATTGGTGCATATCAATGTCGGTGCCTTCCTTGTAAAGGAAATAATTTTTCGGATCGAGGTGTTCGGTAACACCATCATCGCTGGTCTTTACATAGAACGCTTTGGCTACCCAACCTTGTGCTTTGTCGAATTCGGCAGGTCGGCTGTCCCCCAAGTTGAGACCGACAAACTTGTCGAATACGTATGCATCGCCCGATTGAGCAAAGGAGTTGTCTTTGCGGTATGTGAAATAGACGGAGTCGCACCGTCCGGCATACTTGCCTTCGCCGGCTTGCAGGTCTGCCAAATCTTTCATGGTGTTCTCCAGCGATTCTTTGAGCATACCCCAACGCATCAGGTCATATTTGCGGATATTTTCGCCGCAGAACTCAAATGCACGCTCGTCCACGATAGCCTCGAACGTGAGAGGTTTGGATGCCAAGCCTGCGCGGGTGCGTATTTTGTCGAATTGCTCCTGTGCATCGAGTCCGTACAGGTTGTCCGGTTTGTTTCCTTCTTTGGAACCGATAGCCGCTTCGGCGAACATCAGCAGTATGTCGGCATAGCGGAGAACGGGCATATCCACACAGTCCTCATTGGAGATATAGGAACGCACCATCCACTCCACACGCAGTTTACCGAGGTGCATTGACGAGGCATCGGCTAATTTCTGGTAGAGTTTCTTGTCTTTGGCGGGTGTATCAGGGAAACAAGCCGCAGCATCGCTGCTCACACCCGAACCGTTGTCATATTCCCACGCAAAGGGGCAGATGGTTACATCGCGCCTGAGGTCGGCTTTATCGTACAGGAAATAGAAAGTGGGTACTATCTCTATCATAGCCTGCGTTTTGGTTTTTCCATCTTTGGTATCATCTTTATATTCAGTGTTTTTAAGATGCCCCGGCACTTCACCCGAAATTTTCAGACCGGTAAGTGCCAGTACCTGACCACGTGCGCCGTTGAGGAACGGCAATGCCCAGATAAACTCCGACTCGGCATAGTTGGTTTTGTCGGCGCAGAGGTCGCGCCAAACCTGCTCGAAACTGTCTTGCAGTTTGTTGTCTTCTTTCTTGATTATCTGTGCGCAAGCCCAGACAGCCTCCTGATAGAGTTCTTTGCGTTTGCCGGCATCCTTGACGTTGTACTGTACGGAGCAGTCTTTGGTGCCGCCTTTGGTGAATGTGTTGGGACGCATAGCCAGACCGGCGTACATCATATCCATACGTGCCAGCAGACCATAAGCCAGTGCTTTGCTGGGGCGACCGGTGTAGTTGGCTGCCGTACCGGGGCAGGCTTCCGACCATGGCATCAGTTCGGCAGCCTCTTTCAGGTCAAGCCGCAGTTGCTCATAGATGACATTGCGGTCGGCTTTGTCCACATAGAGGTCGTTGATGTCCTTGCCGTCGAAAGGCTTGAAGCAAGCGGGGACATCGCCCCATAGTTTGATCATCTCAAGGTAGCAGAACGCACGCAGTGTGAGTGTCTCGCCGAGCAGATAGCGGAATGTGGCATTGGTGGTATCGGAGTAGGTGCGGATACCTTCTGCCACGATGTTGCAGCGTTCGATGGCAGAGTTGAGATATGCCCACGGGTCTTTTCCGTTAGCGACGGAGACATCGCCTGTTCCCTTGCTTGTGTTGTAAGTCGCCCAATCTTTTTCCTCCGATTTGCTGCAATGTTCGATGTCGGTGTTGATGGCTACATAGCCGCCGCACAGACGGTTGCGGAACGATTTGTCTTCGCCGAAGGTGTCATATATGGCACCCACAGCCTGGGCTGTCATATAGGTAGATTTGAATACCGACTCATCCATTGCCGATGGCGAGTCGGTGTCGAAGAAATTTTTCTCGCAACCGACCAACGCCAATGCCAAAACACTATATATAATATATTTTGCTTTCATTTGTCCTATTGTATTGTGTGATTAGAATTGAATGTTCATACCGATATTGATACCGCGGCTCTTTGGGTAAGCGGAGAAATCTACGCCTGGAGTAAGCGGGTTTTTTGACGAGCGGGTGTCCACTTCGGGGTCGAGACCGCTGTACTTGGTAGCGCAGAAGAGATTGGTACCCTGTACATATACGCGGATATTATTGATTACTTTCGACTTGGTCATCCAGTCTTTCGGAAGCGAGTAGCCCAGTGTGAGTTGGTTGAGACGCAGGAACGAACCATCCTCAAGGTGTTGGTCGGTAACCAGATAGTGGGACATAACGGGGGAGTAGGTATTAGCCCCCTTATCGATATTCATTTGATCCAGTTGGTTAGCCATTTCGGTATAGGCATCACCAAATACAAATGCTGATTTAGCGAGCACTTCCGGCATATACTGTCCTTGCTCGTTGAACAGCGAGTAACGGTTGTTGTAAGCCATTGACGATATAAGGTTACGCATCTTTGTTTTCTCCGTTATGGTGGTGTACTCCATATTGCTCAGGTTCAGAATTTTGTTTCCGAACGAGAAAGTGAAGTTTGCCGCAAGGTCGAAGCGTCCCCATTTGTCGCCGCCTATATTGAAATTGACGTTGAAGCCGCCGGTATGGGTCGGTACGGTATTGCCGAGAACCACTTTGTCTTCTTCGTCAATCACACCATCTCCGTTCCGATCTTTGAATTTGACAGAACCCGGTACCGGTTTGTTGGTCAAGAAACCACCCCCATTTTTCTTTTCTTCTTCAGTCTGTCCTGCATAGTTGGGTACCCCCTCTGCCAATCCCCACTCGTTTTTGGAGGAGACATAACTGACGAAGTCAGCCGCCGTATAATAGCCGTCGGTCTGATAGCCCACAACGTTGCCGACCGGTTGCCTCACTTCTACGAGAAATTCTGCCAGTGTAAGGTACTCCGAAGAGCCGAAGCAACTGGTCTGTGCGCTGATAGAGGAGACATTACCCAAGTCCGTAACGCGTGTGCGGTTGAAGGCGATGTTGGCATCTACCGACAGGCTGTAACTCAGGTTTTTGGAGCGTTTGTCCAAGATAACGCCCTTGATCGAAAACTCCATACCCATATTGCGTGTAGAACCGATGTTCTGGTACTGGTAGTTGTAGCGTGCGGGCAGGGTCTGACGGATGATGAGGTCTTTGGTGGTATTCCAATAGAGATCCACCGTACCCGACAGACGGTCGCGGAAGAAGCCGTAGTCGAAACCGAAGTCACGTGTGGTAGTGGTTTCCCATTTCAGGTGCGGGTTGCAGGCTATCTTGTCCGAGCCGCCTACTACAAGGATATTGCTCGTCGATCCGTTACCAAGGTCGAAATATGTCATTTGGCGCGACAGGAAATCCTGGTGCAGGTAACCCAAATCGACGTTGTTATTACCCGCCATACCATAACTCAGACGCCATTTCCAGTTGGACATCCAGTCCTGTGCGCCTTCCATCCATGGTTCGTCAGACATACGCCATGCCGCAGCCGCCGAGGGGAAATAGCCCCACTGGTTTTCTTTCTCGAAGCGTGTAGAGCAGTCGGCACGGAATGTAGCCGTGAGGTAGTAGCGTCCTCTATAGTCATAGTTCGCACGCGCGAAGAACGACAACTGGTTGTCTTTCGGATTGACATAGTTGGTTATCTCCATATAAGAAGCCTGCCCCAGATAGTTGAATATCTCGCCATTGAGCACGTCGTACTGTCCGTTGTAGCCGAAGCCCCGTTGCGTGTTTGTCTCGCCTTTGCGGATGATAGTCTCCTCACCTACCAGCACACTCACATTGTGGGATTTGTTGAAGGTCTGTTTCCACTCCAATGTGTTTGCATTGCGCAGGTTTGTCTCTTTCTCGTTGTCCACCTGCAGTTGGGCAGTTCCGCTTTCCACTCCCGGGCGACCCGTATTGCGGGCAAAATAGGTGGTAGGACCATAGTAGCGGTTGGTCAGTATCTCGCGGCTTTGATAGCCCAGTTCCACACGGGCGGTAAAGTGTTTGGCGAACTTGTAACTCATATAGCCCTGCATATTCCACTTGTTGTCCGTCTTGTACTTGTAGTTGTCGCGGATGGTGGTCAGCGGGTCGTAGAGCGAACCGAACGTTTCGTCTTCATCTCCCTCTCCTGCGTCCTTGCTGAGCAGTGTAGTAGGTGTGTAAACCACGCAGTTGCGCAAGCGGGATTCCGTGGCAGTACCATTGTCCTTGATGGCATTGGAACCGGCACCCAGGACACCCGTGTTGGTATAACGCGCTGTAAAGCCGACCGTAAAATTCTTGAAGGGTTTGAATTTTGCTTTCAGACTCAGGTTGTTGCGCACATAGTCCGACTGCTCCATAATGGCTTTGTCGTCTATGCGGTTGTAACTCAAGTTGAAGTTGGCGTTTTTGTTGCCCCCGCTCACGCTGACCGACTGGTTGGAAGCAAACCCTGTGCGTCCGAAAGTCCGGTCTTGCCAGTCGATAAACGGATGCAGTTCCGTATCCTTGTATTCGGCAAGCAGTGTGCTGATGTCGGTGTTTTCTATTTCTTCCTCGTTTTTGTATTTCGTACTGTTGTACAGTTTGTCGAAATAGGCATAAAAGTTGCTGCGCAAAGCGGACTGGCTTTTGTCTTTCCGATATGCCCATTCATATTGCACGAGTGCGAACTCCTCAGGGTTGAGGACTTCATATTTCTTGGCAATCTTTTTCCAGCCGACATATCCGCTATAGTCCACATGGAAAGTCATCTTGTCATCGTCGTTGGAATCGGCGTCTTTCGTGGTGATGATGATAACGCCGTTGGCACCCTGCGCACCGTAGATGGCGGTGGCGGCAGCGTCTTTCAGTACGTCCATCGAGGCAATGTCGCTCGGTGCGATGTCGGAGATGCTTGATACAGGGAAACCGTCCACGATGTAAAGCGGGTCATTCGACTGCGTAAGCGACGTTCCGCCACGCACACGGATCTTCACATCCGCATCGGGGCTTCCCTCGGTGGTGGTTACGCTTACGCCCGACAACTTGCCCTGCAATGCCTCGGCGGCACTCGTTACAGGGATGTCTTTCAGTTGCTCGGCGTTCACACTTGCTACCGAGGTAACCACATCGCGTTTCTTGGTTGTGCCGTAGCCGGTTACAACTACCTCGTCCAGCACCTCGGTGTCCTCTTTCATCACCACATTGATTACATTGCCCGTGATGTCGATTTCCTGTGTTTTCAGACCTAGGTATGAGAAAACCAGAGTCTTGGCATCGTCGGGAACGTCTAATGAGTAGTTGCCGTCAAAATCGGTTACGGTACCAATCGTAGTACCCTTGACGACTACCGACGCCGAGATAATGGTCTCGCCGGTCTGGTCGGTTACCGTTCCGCTGATGATACGCGCCTCGGCTGCCATTCCCGTGATGAGCAGGGCGGTCAGCACTATGCTGCGGAGTGTGTTGAGATTGAATTTCATAAAGAGTTTGACTTTGTATTAGTATGGGTATTTTGTTTTTTGCATTATAAATCGGGTGCAAAGATACAACGGAATAAGCGATTTGATGTGTAAAAATTGACAGAATAGAGAGAAAGGGCAGAAATAGTCAGCGTAATGCGGGGGGGTGTGTCGCTTTGCGGTGTTTACCCGGCAGTCGGCGGCAAGAAAAAAATGGATGGAAATAAGTCGGAAGTTACTTTTTGACGACGCGGGACGCGTCGTCTCCATAAACGAAGCATAGTCATACGTTTTGTGCCAAACCGACCGCGGGCGTGGCGCCCGCGTCCCCGGTGCCGACTTACGGGGAAACGCTCTCCTTGTAGCGTATTTATCAGAGGGAATGGCGGACGGAGGTTGCGCATCGTGGCGATATACTATCGGCAGTATATGCTGAATAACCCGTTCATTTTCTTCGTTAAGGGACTGCTTTGGGCTCCGTTAAAGCCCATGCAGTGCCATTAAAATGGTGATAGACATATAATTATCCGTAAATTGACCACGAATTGCATTATCGGGTACAGGTATCCGTTAATTGCCGTCAATATACCGTTAATGGATTGCCCATAGGGCAATTAACGACGCGGAACGCGTCGTCTCCCAATACATAGCACTGCAATATGGTTTGCACCTAATCGATTGTTCCTCCACAATGTCAGTTTTCCGTGTCTGTCCAGTCGGTGAGGATATAACGGTAGGTTGGGCGGGCGGTGTTGTTGATTTCGAGATTACCGCCATAGAAGGAATTGGAAAAGACGGCATCGTATTTCCAACTACCCAGCGTGAATTTGAACAACGCCGGCAAATGCAAATCAACATCAATGGCACGGACAGAATCATTGACGTGCTCCAACTTGATTAAACCCGGGTTCCACATACCCAAAGAGGGTTGGTTGCCTGTGATGTACACCTCCTGCTTGGCATCCTTCACCACAATCTCGATATGCTTGCGGTAGGTTTGCCCGGAAAGCGCGGTGGTATCGCCCGCAGCCAAGGTTTTGACAGCGTCCAGATAGTCGAACCAGCCATGGTAGGCATCATTAAGCGCCGACGGGTATGAGGTGAGATGGTCGTAATCCGGATAGGATTTCCTCTGCCATACGACGTTGCCGGGCAGTTGGCGGGCATCAAGATACCGGTACACCATTTCGCGTGCCGGTCTCCATGCCTCCCACCTCGGGGACTGCCGCTCTTCGCCCGCATCGCTGAAAAAGAGATAGCACCGCTTGTTCTCATCAAACCGGTAATGGCAGAACTGCTTGGCAAGCAGCAACTTGTCCTCGCCGAAGGTCAGATTGGGCGAGAGGAAGAAATAGTCCGTAAAGAGGTCGCCGTTCATGAGACATTGCATCATGAAAGAAGCCCCCAACGAATGTCCGATGCCCAGACTGCGCTCCGTAGTCCGGTAATGGCTGCGAATATAAGGCATCAGTTCGTGCTTGACAAAGTTCATCAAATCCTCGGAATGTCCGCCGTGCCCGTAGTGACTCCGGATGGTGGTGCTGTCATTGGGTAGGAAATCATCCTGACGGCTGTACGACATAATCTGCGGGCTGCATATACCCACGACAATGAGCCATTTGGATTGATTCTGGAATGAAGGCATTGCAGAAGCCATGAAGAACTGCTCCATGGTCTGTGCGTCCGTGGTATAAACCACATCAAAGTCGGTGGCATCGAAGTAAGGATAGAGAGGATTAAGATATACAAAAACCTTGCGCTTGAAATCGAAATACTTGGAATCCAGCATAAGGGTGTCGATGTGCCCCGTTATGTAGATGTCCTGCTCCTTTTGGTCGCCGGTGCCCGCAAAGGATGTGCAGGGGGTGAGGAGGAGAAGGGAGAAAAAGAACAAGAGAATTCGTTTCATATTTTTATGATTATTGTTAGTTAGCAAGCACAAAAGTACTGTTTTATTTGAGGTGGGCAATAGTTGCCATTTATTTGGATGGATGTTCCCATTTGTAAGGGTAATATGTATGCAGAGAATTTGGATAATGCCGACATCCTTTTTCGACAATGATAGCGTCCAAACGGCGAAAGTCTTCCATTTGGAATCCATACAGACGTGGTACATCGAAATTCAGCAGCAGCGAATCGTCCGGATAGCGTGCCATCAGTTGCTCCACCAATGTGCTTTTTCCGCAGCGACGCACACCTGTGATGATAGTAGCCACGGGCGAATAGTCCGCTTTGATAGACGACAACGCCTCGCGCGGGAAACTCACATCATGCGCTATGCGTGCCTGTTGCGCCTGCATAACATCCTCTAAATCATTCCTGTATATCATACACTTATCGTTTGCGTATTTGCACTCCCTGAATGTGCGTACAGATACTACGTACTTTTGCGTATTGATATTACGCACAGCAAAGATACAGCAAATAAATCAGTTACGCAAATTTCTATGGTAAATTCCGCACAAGATATTTGTATCAATGAAAAATAACATTTGTCTCTGCAACGCAATTAGAGAAAAGAATGTCAAGCATTTAGCTTCTTCTGTTGCTGATTAAACAAAGCGTTATCCCGAGAAACGCATTGTCTCTTTACACTGCACTTTCGCGAATGGAGGTGCGTTTTATTTATGCAGTTAGGGATGAGTGGATTGGGATTGGCGGGTGAGTGTGGAGATGATATAGCCGCGGAGGGTGGTGCATGGTTTGGGGCAGGAGGAGGGATGGCGTTTGGCACGGGCGGTGTAGGCGGCGAAACGCTGCTGCCAGTCGGCACGCAAGGCGGGGTCATTGAGTATGGTTTTGGCTTGGGCAACCGCCGATGCGAAAGCGTCCAACGTGCGCTGGCGGGCGGGAGCGACGAGACCGTCGTAGGGGTGCTGCACGACATAGGCGTGGGTGCGACCGTTGCGGGTGCGGAGAATGACTTTGTCGTTGCGGGTGAGTTTGCCCGATATGGTGTCGAAAGGATGAGAGAGGATGGTGCGTGCCATAACTATGAGGTATTAGTATTCGGGGACAAAGATACAAATAATTTATGATATATGCAAGGGGACGGGAAGAGTATCGGGGCAACCGAATCAAAATAACAACATCAATAGCATAATTTTGAAAGAATAAGTGTAACATTATATTATTTCTAAGCAAAATGTTATTCGTACTTAACAACGCAGGACGCGTTGTCTCTATAAGCACAGCAAATCCATTCAGTTTGTGCCAAACTGCCTGCGGACGAGGGCGTCCGCGTCCCCGAAATAATACACTATTTTGATATGATATGGTTGCCCTGCGAACCTAATTATAAGGGTACGGTAGAATCCGCAGAATGAACCGTGTATCTACCGTGTATCAACCGTGTATCAACCGTGTATGTACCGTAGTTGGTAGCGGGATGAGAGATATATTCAAGACTTCCTCCGCCTCCCCCTTCGAGGGGGGGAGGGACCTTCCCCGCCCCCCTGATTAAGGAATTCTATGATGCCCACAGGGCATCAATCGGAAATCCGCAATAAGGCGGTATTTCTTTCACCTTCACAGGAGGGGAGATGATAGGGAAAGCGGGCAATGATATTGCCCTGCTAAGAAACAATATGCCTAATATGCCCAATAAGGCGAATGGGGCGAATGGGGCGAATAAGACGAATGGGGCGAATGGGGCGAATGGGGCGAATAAGACGAATGGGGCGAATAAGTCTAATAAGCCTAATAAGTCCTATAGGGCTCCATGTAGTGCCATTAAAAACATTATCGAATCTCATTCTCCGTTAATTGCCGCTAATTTGCCGTTAAGGCATTATTCTGCCATGACTCCTGAAAACTGCGGACGAGAGAAACACTCCATTTCGTCCATGGGACTCATAGGGACTACACGGGGCACCCGCGTCCCTGACCATCGGGTATAATTTTAGCGTTTGATGTATTCAAGTATCGGTTCAATGTATTTCTTATCAGTCCAATCGCATTTATCGTCCCCGGCTGCCATCAACGCTTTTTCCCATATTTCGTAGTCGGACGGATCTTTCTTTGCAACCGCTTTTCTGAGTAAAGTGCATAATGTTCTGTCCCTGAAAGACATGGTATCCATATTCCACGTTCCACGGCAGTAAAAGAGAGGAAGATCAGACAAGTTGTCTTTCAAATTATGTTCCCTGATTAGTTGAAATGCATTTTCTTCATAAGGAGATGCGCCACAACAAAAAACAATAATCTTTTTACCCGCCAACAGATGGATATTCTTTTTTAGAAACGACAGTCCGGCAATACCGGAAGCATATATCCCTCCGCCTAAGATAATGATGTCATAGGCAATAATTTTGTTGATATCCGCTTTTCTTGTTTCTATACACTGAAACCCTGTTTCTTCAGAGAGCCAATCGGTGTATCTTTTTGTAGCACCATATTTCGATTGATACAGGATTATCCCATTCATAAAAACATCTCCTCTATTTCCAATTTGTTTGTTCATTTGTTTGCTTTATAGTTTGCCGGCGGGGCATTGGGAGGGAGTTTTCTGCGTTGGACTGCGTTTACAGGACCGCAAGAATTTGTTTTAGCGAATCGTAATCAACAAAATCCACTTTTTTGTTATAGGTTTCTATCAGTTCCTTATCTTCTTGCGTAAGGCTTTCGACCGGTTTGTTTTTAAGAGAACGATATAACATTTTCATCATAGTCTTGTGCAGGAAATTCAATTTGCTGTAATCTATACTACCTCTTAAATGGAGCAAGGAAGAGGTTTCCAGCAAATGCTCCGGCACTTGCTCTCTTATGGAATGTCTGATGTTGCTTATATTCTCTTTGTTGCATACATCCGCTATTCCCACTGTCACGATAACCAACTTTGTGTTTGGAGACAATTTTTTAACGGTATTCTTTAACCCTTTGATGCCACCTGCATATAAAGCACCAAAATAGATTATCCGCTCATAATCAGTTAAGGTTTTTATGTTTTCATAACTGCTAACCGGAAGATGCGTCATTTCTGCAAATTTTTCTGCATATCGCTTCGTTGTGCCGTATTGGCCGGCATATATGATTAAAGTGTTCATATTAGTATCAATAGTTTGTTAAAGTATGGCAGGAAGGAGAGTCGATTGAAACCGCACTATCACAAGGAATGATTCAGATACGTCCATTGCCCCCTTTTATTGCTGCCGGCACGGTATATATAACCATTTTTGCGCAGGGTTGTTATTTCTCTTTTTAATGTTGCAAGTGAGACTCCTATTTCGTTTGCCAATTTTTCCCTTGTCAGAGAAGGTCGTTTTTTGATAGCCGTAATACACCTTTCGTTGCTTTTTTACACTCTAAGGTAACACGTTCACCTTGGGAAAGAAGTTTATGTATGTCCATTGCTATATATGCCCTATCACAATTTTGCTACAAAAGTACTGCTTTTCAGCGGGATGTGCAAATAAAATAACATTTGGCAAATCACAATCGGAGGGTGTCTAATAAGTCTAAGAAACATCGAAAAACAAACAAGTCTGCCGACTTGACCGCGGACGGGGCATCCGCGTCCCCGACCATACTATATAATTTTACGGAAAAACGACATTGAAAAGAGGCTGCCTACACTTGTCAGGCAGCCTCTGATTGTATAGTGCGTCTCCTTTGGAGAGGTCTTTTACTTCACTTCTACGCCGGTGGTGGTGTAGGTTTTGCCGTCGCGGAGGATAAGGACTTGTCCGTTGCGGAAGACTTTGCGGACGGTGGTGGTGTTATCGGCGGGTACGCTATTCACGGCTGTGGCGGGGGACTGTGTGTACTGCGCCTCAAGGGTGATGTCTTCGGTGGCGGTGAACAGATAGGGGTTATGTGGCGAAAAAATATCTACTGACTACTTGGTGAGGAGTTGCTGTATCTGTTTGGCATCGGAGCGGGTGAAGCCGTTGGTCTCGATGATGATGTCGGCAAAGAGCAGTCCCGCTTTGAGCGAGACACTGCCGATGCTGCTGCGCTGGATAACCGTAGCAGCATAGCCGATGAGGCGGGCTTTGTAGAACGTGACTTTCTCGTCGTCTATTTCCAACTTGTCTGGAAAAACCACATTGCCACCTGTGATATGGCTGGCTGAAAATTTGTAAGGCATAATGCTGTGCGTATTTGTATTGGTTATTCTGTTGTTAAATTCTTCGTTGTCTCCGGGATACTACTCCTTTACCAATATCTCCAATACGCTGATAATGATGCCACCGCCGGGGATAGAATCAGCAACGGGTGTAAGTGTCTCCAGCAGATACTTGGCATCCAAATGCGTCTTGAGATAGCCGATGTATTCCGCATCTCTATCTTCGCTTTCCGATACTTTGTAGTTGGCAGCAGCGTCCCGAAGCACATCTACAGACGGTATCAATGCTTTCAGTGATTTTACAAAACGGGCGGAAATGGCTATGGCTTTCTCCACTTTGTCGTACTCAACTTCCACTGCCTTTTGAATAATAGCGTGTTGGTCGATTTGTCCAACTTGCTCTTTCAATTTGGCACTGCTTTCAATTGTAAACTTGGATAGTTTTTCGCCACTCTCGGTTGCGGCTTTTGAAATTTTATTGAATAGTTCCATAGTATTTTATTGGAAAGTGATTATTCTTTTTGAGCATCATGGTTCTGCTCTTTCGGTTTGTAAAGAGAGAACACTACGAGTACACCGATGACAGCAAGAATGGCGTTGATTGCCACGTAAAGCACAACCGGATAGCAGAAGAAACTGAATACAAAGTTGCTTGTCAGCACAAACAAAGCATCTAACCACGCTATCAATTTGATATTGATATTCCGCTTTCCACACTTATAATCCACTCCCATTGACAATGCCAACGAAACACCAAGTGTTACGAACGTAGTAGCCAATGATATCCATTGGCGATAGTCCACTGCGGGGGCGATATAATAACAGATGACGCCCAACAAGGCGGCGATACAAAGGGATAAAATCAACTTTATGATATTTACTTTCATATACGTATGAATTTATAATTGTTTCAACACTTCTTTTATTGCATCTTCTATTGAGATATTGGGGTTTGCACTCAAAACAGAATCTATCCTCTTTCGGGTTGCGGCATCTTTATACCCCAATGATGCCATGGCATTGACTACGGCTTCTTTTGTTTGCTGGTTTACATCGGGTGTGGCGGGGAGTGTGTTTCCTGCCGATGAGGATAGTAATATCAGTTTCTGAATGTTCGGTACATTGCGGGCGGGTGTCCACTGCGTCAGTTGGGGTGTCCAAACCAAAGTATCGTCAATGAGTATGCCGTTGGCTATCAACGTTTTTAGTTCAGAATCGTTCAAAGGTCCGACTTGTCGCCCGTTTACGGCGATATAGGTAAGCGCCTCCGTCTTTTGCAACGGCGGCGGGGTAGCGGTTTGCGGTTTGGAGAGTTGCGGCATACAGCCCTCCATCATATTCGGCATTTGGCGAATGACGCTCATACCGATACCCAACTTCATCATCTGTTCCAAGAAATTATCGTCTATCATAACATACGGATTAGCGGGTTAATTCTTCGGTATCACAGATATGCACCCAGCCGGACAAGCCCTCTTTCCAGCACAAGGTTCGGTCGGAGATAATCCCTTGTTGCAGGAAATCACGCACTTGCGCACCGGTGAAAGGACCTTTGGCGTTGTCCTCTATTGCAAGATAGTATTGTGCCGTTTGCGGTACCTGCGGTGGGGTGGCGGTTCGCGCCGCTTCCTGCCGTTGCAGGATATTCTCCATAATAGGCAATACTACCGGTTTGGGCAAATAGCCTTGCTGTGCAGGGATTTGCACGTGTTGTATATTCTGAAGGGTTTGCTGTGTCAATGCTTCAGAAAGGTTCGATTTTGCTATTTGGTCAAGCGTATTATAATCCATTGGTTTCATAATTCATTCATTTTAGGGTAATGGTGGAGGTGTCGGAGTAGATTGCGGAGTAAACAAACCAGTCAATTGCAGAATAGACGCTATGGGTGCCCACGCAGCCATTCCTGCCGTCCATGCCATCGTCTGTGCGTTGATTTGCCCGTTTTGCACTAATTGTTGCAGGACATTCAAATCGCACGGACCGAATTGTTGCCCGTTGATGACCACATAGTACTGTACGGCTTGAGCCGTTGGCAGAGGCGGTGGTGTAGGCATTCCTGCTTGTCCTGCGGGTGCCATATTCTGATTGAGGGTATTGCCCATCTGTTGCATCATATTGCCCATCTGACCGGCAACGGCAGTACCCATCATCATGCCCGTCATCATACCTGCCGGGTTCATATGCCCGTCGCCGCCACCGAGATTCATACTGCCCATTTGTCCCATATTTTCCAATCCTGTTTGCATAACTTCCGCCTGACGATTGAGCGCATGCGCATTAATATATGCCGATTGGCTGCCAAGGTTGGCTTGCATGGCTGCCGATTGGGTCTGCTCGTGCTGTGCAAATTGCCCCTCCTCGCGCATTCGGCTGAGTATATCCTCTTGGTGTTCGAATTGCATTTGTGCCGTTGCTTTGACAGTCGCATTACGCACATCAGCATCCACACGCATAGATTCGCGCTGGATTTGGTATGCCAGCAGGGCATTCTTCTCGTTCTCCAAGTTGAACTTATGCGTCTGGTCTTCCGTAATCTCTTTGAGGCGTTGATAGCCCTCGGAGTCTTCGTCGTAACGGATGTCGGAGATAAGCACATCGGTGGCAATAACGCCAAAACGGTTGGCAATGCGTTGCTGCACGCGGGCAAGTATATACTTGCCGATTTCACCTATCAGCGAATTGAAGTGCATAATAAAAATACCCGTGTCTTTTGGCGCATTTGCCATAATCTGTTTGGTTTCCTGAATGATGAGTTCTTTCAGTTTCTCGTCCAATTCGTCCAGCGTGGTGTCTGCTCCACCCCATGCCTCAAACAGATATTTGATAAATTCGGGCTGTGTTGGTAACTCAAACACTAACGAACCTTTGATGGCGACACGTATATCACACGCCCGAAACTCCTTTTCGGCTGGCACGACACGGAAAAACGGGACAAGGAAAGGTATTTCCAAGTTCTTTTCCTGATTGATGTAGTACAACTCGGCAGGCATCGGACTGCCACCGTTGAAAACCAGACTTGTCAGCGAAGCCAATACGGGTAAGTTCTCTGTCTCTACCGTTCCGCTATACGGACCTTTGATAACATCGTACGCACCGTTTTGGTTCTGATAGAGAAAGATTGCTGCTTGCCCCGGTCGCACGGTAAGACTACTGCCATAACGAATGGCATTTTCCTTGCGGGTGGATTTTGCCTTTTGTCCTTGCGGTCGCCATTTCCAGATGACGAAACCTTTCTCGTCACATCGGAGGGCATCCATCATACCGCCCTCTTTTTTATGAAAAAACAGTCCCATGATTTAGATTAGTTCTTTGCGCTCTTGCTGCGCTTTGTTGATATCGTTCTTCGTTTTACTTATTGCCAATTGCAATGGATGTTTCTCGGACGAGCATTTTTCGTCGTCGAAATGTTCAAGTAGAATAAAACATAAACCTCCTATTACTGCTACAATAGGTATGTTTATCAGTAATGTTCCCCACCAAGCCCAGTCTAAACCTACGCTAAATAGAATAATCTCCGCAACAATGACAGACAAACTTGTGCCAATTGTAATCCAAGGTGCTGCTTTTTTCCACCAGAGAACACTTTGGTATTTTTTCTCTTGTTTGCTCAATTGTGATTCTAATTGGCTTAGTTTGGCATCTATTGCAGTAATGGCATCTTTCCGTTCCTGAATGAATTTTGCGAACAACGGGTCGGAGGCAAATAATGCCTCCGCTTTGTTCAGTGCCTCTTTATATTTTTCTCGGAATCCTCTCGCCTTCATAGAGGTTAGAAATTCAAACAAGTCCGCCTTGCTCGTAGGAATCGGGAATGCCATTACTACAGCCTCTATTCTATCCGAAACTTTACTATCAATTTCTTTGATTTGTTTATCAATAGTTGTCAATGGCATAGATACTCTTTCTAATTCGGCATCCATTGCCTTTTGATTCTTGCTCTTTCTGTAGGATTCCTTGATATTGTCTGCAATATACGAGAAAAATTCGTTGGAGTCCTTCGATTGATATTGTGCCGTAATTTCCTCCTCACGTGCACCGTATTTCTTCAGTATCTCCTTGCGTGCGTCTTCCACTTGCCGGCTTATCCGCAGACGTTCTTCAAGCAACACATTCTTTTGCTCTTCTGCTTCCGCATACACTTGGTTTATTTTCGCTTCAAGTTCTTTGGCTGCCGCTGTAGTCTCGAAACTTGAGAAATGATGTCCGCAGTCCGGACAGTTTTCCGCAAAAGCGGGTACTACACAGCCGCACTTAGGACATTTGCGCACATCTGTTGCCCGTTGTGACTTGGGAGCAGCCGATTTCTCTGCTGCTTTCTTCTCTGCCATTTCTTGTTCTTTCCTTTGGAGTTCTACAAGACAGGCATCCAAGACCATCTCGAACTCGTCCAAGTCAATGCCTTGCTCTTGGGCTTTCTTGAAAAGGACTTGTTTCTCCTTTTCAGTTAACACTCCGTCCATCAATGCTGCACTGATGAGAGCCTCCATTTTTTCGTTGTAAAGAGAATCCATTGTTTTGAGCAAATTAGTTTATGATTTTCAGAACGTTGTCAATACCCTTGTCTTTGGTATTTTTGATTGCTGCGTCTTTTTCGCTTACATTGGAACTTTGCAGAACCTTTAGGAATATATGCTGAGTGTCTTGAATAGAACGAAGTTTTTCTATAGATACATCTTTTGACCATGCCATATCTGCTCTTTTTATGTAGGTGGTATAAACTTTGGATATATTCTTGTATTCTTTTCCTGCCTCTTCAATCTCCGTATCCAGATTGTATATTTTTGCCCTTTCTGTTATAAACAATTCACAATCTGCCTGCATTGTCAAGATATTCTGCAAGCGGGAGAAACTTTCAGAAAGAGGAAGTGAAACGGAAATGTCCTGTTGCTTGCGAACGGCATCGTATGCTTTAAGTACATCGGCATAAGTTTTCCCCGCTAATTTGGCAATTTTAGCATCGTTTTCTACAATTGTTATGCGCGAATGGATGATATCCAGAAATTGCTTTTGCAGGTTGACAAAGTTTGCCACATTTTTTTGCATAACAAATACATTATCATCCATTTCTGGCGCATTGTTTTCCTCCATTTGCTTATAGAGTTTGACTACATCCGCCACAACTTTGTTCTTGGAATAAGCATCTATTGCCGTTTGGTTATCCCCCATAGTTTGCAGCAACGAAATAACATCTTTGAACGCATCAAATTCCGTCCTATATGATTGAATACGAGAACGATAATCGGTAAAATCATTCATCGTAGTACAATTCTTGCAGGTATCGTTATAAGCAGCAAACTTTTTAGAATAGAACTGATACATCTGCGGTGAAGCCTCTTTTACCTTCTGCAGATAGGCGGTAACATCGGTATAGAATTTCGTAGTTGTATGACAGATATCCAATACCACATCGGCTATTTGTATGGTATTTTTGATAGTGGTAGTATCAGGAGTTTCATTCCACTGAACTGCATCATATACTTTTTGGAATGTCTGTTGCTCATCGCGCAGATAACTATATTGTTCCGATAAGGCATTAACAGAGTCTTTTTTCTCTCTCAGTACGGATAGCAATTGTTCTCTATGCTCTATATTGGCAATAATAGAATTGATGTATTGCAAAATAGTATCTTGAGTAGAGTTGTCAAAATAATATCGTCCATAATGTGCCAAATCCTCTACATAATTATTGGACACATCGTATTCTACGACATCTTCCCATGAACGGATATTCTTTTTTTGATAATCCGGTTGTTGCAGTATCTCAAGCACATTGGCTGTAGGTGTCAATTTCACACGCGCCAATTCGCGGGGGATATAGTACACTTCTGGACATAGTTCTCTATATCGATATTTATTTTTGAACATACCTAAACCAATATCATCAAGGTAGGAATCAGAAGATGCATATAAATCATCCGACAAATCATTGCCTGCGGACATCATCAAATAACCGTAGTTAATTAAATCGTCCTTTGTGATTTCACCATTATTGTAAGCATCCAATATCTTTTTTGCATCATCGTCCAATTCGGTATGATTACCGTTGATACGTCTGGATTTCGACACGAGGATGTTGTGTACATATTTTTCACCCTTATAGGTTCCCGAAAAAGTACTATCTGCATTAAAAACAATATCCCGATTGCCATTGGATGACTTGAGTGTTCGTATAACTCCGTTCGCACCATAAGTAATTACCAAAGAATAGGTTTCTTTTCGTGTACCCATAGCTGCGACCTCTTCTATTTTCCATATGCCGGTTGGTATACCATTGGCGTAATTAGCCACTAAAGAGGTGGTAAACGAAACGGATTTTGGGCGACTGAATGACTCCAGCATTAAGATATTTACCGCTCCATTCAGCACTCCACCTACATAATTACCCGATGCGGTGTAACCTAACTTACCGACTACTCCGTTGTACTTTATATCTCTGGAATGTTTAATGTTTGCTGCTCCATGCCGCACCTCATTATCATCAGCATCATAGTATATGTTGGTTCTTAATGTAACATCATCACTAAGTTCTACATTTGGAAACCACTTGGTGAATGTTTGTTCTTTTACTTGTGTTTTTCGGGTCTGTGCTATTGCTACACAGGGTAAAAGACATACAACAGTCACAATCTGCCATTGTGTGTGTAAAAAGATTTTTTTCATAATACTATAACTAACTTATAATTAACATTTTTATTCTATTTGTTTGGTGCAGTTCTGCGTTGCGCCTTTAACGATGCAATTCGTGCTTTATTTTGTGCGATATGCGCCTTTGCAGTATTGGCATTGGCAGTATCTTTGTTGTTGCGATAGTTCCCTAAACAGACTTGCCAACGTGCAGTATCGTTGTTGATACTCGCGATTTCGCGGTCAATATCTTCCTTTGTCCGCACAAATAAACTTCTAAATAGTCCCATAATATTACGATTTAATTTGCTTTTCCCTACTCACTTGTGGCTTTTCGGGTTACTCCATGATTATTGTTTGCGTATAGACACAAACAAAGCGTGAACTTTTCTCGTTTGTTGAATATTTGGTTTCTAAAGGATTAAACTGGACGACCTTATCTTTCCAAATGTCTACGGAAAAAGCCCACGCGTGAACGTGAGCATTCGGCTTTTTCCTTGGAAAGATATAGTTCTAAAAAGTGTCCAGTTTTTTAGAAACCAAGTATTAGAGCAAAACGCTTTATATGATATGTCAATGCATCGCCTTACCGATGCGTGGTTATGCCATAGGCGGGATGTTTAGTTGGTTGTTTATATTGTTGATATTTTATCGTTTACGGGTGCAAAGGTACACGTTTTTAAGCAAATATGCAATAGAGTCCATATCATTCGATTGATTCTAATTGGTTTTCTATCTCTTCAATGGTCGGTATCGTGCCTTCCACATTAGCAGGATAGAGTCGCTGCAATTCATACTCGGATATTCCCAATGGCTGGCTACTTGACTCCAACGCATATTGCGCAATCAGGTTGTTCTTTTCTTTACATATCAGCAACCCGATTGTCGGGTTGTCGCGCCCTTCTTTGCGCAGGATATGGTTACACGCCACCACATAGCCGCCGAGTTGTCCCACATCGGCAAAATCGAACTCGCCAATTTTTACCTCTACCACCACATAGCACGACAGATTGAGATTGTAAAATAACAAATCGATAAAACGCTCTTTATTTGCAATTTGCAGGCGATACTCTTTACCAACATACGCAAAGCCTGTGCCTAATTCAATCAGAAATTGAGTGATGTTTTGCAGTAAAGCATCTTTCAGTTTCCGCTCGTTGTAACGCTGTGTAATACCTGCAAAGGCAAAATTGTAGGGGTCTTTAGTTATTTCTTGTGCGAGGTCGCTTTCCGCAGGCGGCAATGTATGGTTGAAATTGGTAAGTGCCTTACCTTGCCGCTCATACAGGTCTGTACCCATAAAATTCAAGAGCATGCTGCGGCTCCAACCATTTTGTAAGGTCTGTTGCACATAAAACAAAGCCTTGTTCGGATTGTCGGAGCATTTGTCAATGATGTATTTGTGATGTCCCCAAGGAATAGAGAACAGGTCTGTTTCCAACTTTTGTGCGATCTGCTGCGTGTGGGCGGTATCTGCACTTGGCAAATCTTCCCCAAGTTGAGGAAGATTTATAAGCAGTTGGTTATAAAGTTCAAAGAAACGTTTTGCATAGCGGATAGAGGTCTCCGAAAAACACGTTACGTCGGGGATAGATTGCCGCAAATCCCTGCTAAGATTGGCATAAAACCCTCTGCCATACTTGTTCTCGGCATTGAGCGCAACAATATCCCTGCCGAGTTCCCAATAATAGCGCAACATCTCCTGATTGACCCGCACCGCCGATTGAATTTGGCTCTGCCGGAAACGCTTGCTTAATTGTTGAACCCACAAAGAATAGTCATGGTCCGTAATGGTGATAGATTGGCTCATATCTGCTATTTTTCTTGCAAAGATACACGTTTTTAGGCAAATATGCAAGAGACGTTGGCAATTTGATAGTTTACACCGCGTGGGTCTTTGTATTTGCTGACTATGTTTATCGTCCGTCAGCGGGGACGTATCTCAATCCAAGCCTTTATAAATATCCAGCCCTTTATAAACGAAAAGATATGATTTATTCTATGCCTTTGACGAGAGACTTTGGTTCACGACGTGTGTCCCAGAAGTCATATATCGTAATGCTATCATCCGTCACCGAATACACCATTTTGTTGTGATTACTCACTACTACGCTTCGATATATTTTGGGCAAATGGGATAATAGAGGTTCTTCTTTGCCAATGTTCGGCATTTGCGAGATAGCCTTCTCCCAAGATAGTGTCTTTTGATAGAATTCCATCTGTGACGGCTTGCCAAAGTTTGCCAATATGTACATTGCCGTCTCTTGCCAAGCAGACAATGCTTGTTCTGTCCAGATTACTCGCATATCTGTTGTGCGGAGTCGATAGCCCGTTGCATTATATGGTGCGCCTCATCCGCAGAATACGTTCTATGCGCCTTGACATCATTCTCTGATTTGGCAATACGTGCTTCCAATTCCTCAATCGTATAGGGACGGATATTATCCTCCGCATCGGCTGCATCCAACAACCGCTCCGCCAACCAACGCATATTGGCAGCCGTCAGGTTGTGTGCCTGAATGCCGGATAAAATGTTTTGTAACGCTGCTGTACTCATATTGTTCGTTTTTTTATCGCTGCAAAGTTACGATAAACATTTGATATATGCAAACATAAGGCATTTATATTCAATATGATGGTATCAACAACCGCAGCCGGTACTGTCCAATAGCAAATGCAATTTTGTGCAAAGTTAGGGAAAATAATTGAAAAAGCAATCTTTCGGAGTTGAAAAGTTCAATTTTTCTCGTGGTCTTCTGTTGAGTTTTTTCTG
>DGIN01000002.1 GCA_002387325.1 Bacteroidales bacterium UBA4621
CAATCGGGAGGACACGGCTCTTCGCTGGCAGACACAGATATGCAACCTACTTTGCAACTCGAAGTGCTTGACGGAAAGGGCAATCCGTTGGACGTAGGCTGTACGCAGTTTACTTTTATGCCCGGTTTCGGAGCAACAGCCAACTGGCATTTCAACCCCAACGATGATGACTACGGAAAACTCTATTGGTGCGACTGGACTACAGTTACCGTCTCGCTGCGCCCGTATGTGGGGCAGACGCTTACCATCCGTCTTACCGCTACTCGGTGCTCGTATGATACCCACCCCGCCTATGTCTATTTTACGCTCGGATGCCGTTCCGGCGACTTGCAAGGTATCGCTTGTGGTGATTTCTCTACCGACCGGTTCGTCGCACCCGAGGGCTTCTCCTATCTCTGGTACAAAGAGACGGAATCGCGCGACAATCCCATCCTCAATGCACAGGGAGAAACCAACTATGACACGCTTCATATTGATGTAAAGGATACGGCTGTTTATATGCTCGAATGTCACAACTTGGAAGATTACAGTTGCTACTACGTCCTTACTGCCAACCCCAACCCGCGTTTCCCGAAAGCGAAGGCTGATAATGCAAAACAAGAAGTGAAGGATTGCCAACATATAGTAACCTTTACCCAGGACTCCTATATCGCTATCATCAACCGTCTGGATTATTCTGCAACACGCTCCGAAGAACCGCTGCAGGAGATTATATGGAATTTCGGCGACGGCTCGCAACCGCTAATATCCGCCGATACGGTGCTGACGCACAATTATCCTCCTACTGGAGGCGATTATGTCCCCTATGTGGTTGCTTCTATGAGCAACGGCATTTGTAAGGATACCCTTTGGCTGGATACCCTTCATCTGGCTAATCTCCTGAGTGCCAATGTCGATACGGTGGTCCATCGGTGCGAGGGCGAAGGATATGAACTGCCACAGCCCTCAGGCAAAACGGTCTTTGCAGATACGCTCTACCGCTGGACAACAAAAAACGACTATGGTTGTGATGTGGAAAACTCTCTCCAACTGCGTTACCACGCCCCCGCACAAAGCACGCAAACCGAAGAACTCTGCGAGGGAGGTTATATCGATTTTGAAGGCAAACGCTATACCGAGACCGGTGTCTATGATGTACTCCTTACCACCCAATACGGTTGCGATAGTCTGCTGCGTCTCAACCTCACTGTCCTCCCCCGACTCAGCGTGCAAGTCCCGGATACCCTTATCGCTTGTGCCGATGCGCCGTTTGTCAACCTCCCTTACAGGCATTTGGCGGGGCGTCTGTCGGGCGTCGCCGTGCATTTCCCCGCTGAGGCGGTAGCACAAGGGATGGACTCGCTCTATGAGTTCCTCGCCGGTGACGAGGTGAATATACCGCTTGTCCCCAATCTGCGCCCGGAGGATTATGTATTGACTATTGATTTCGGTGCTCCCGATTGCCCCGCCGAACCGGTTGTCGTGGTGCTTCGTATCTACTATGCCTCCTCGGTCATCGAGCAGAAAAATGACCTCATTGCACTCCTCAACGACCAATACAACGGAGGCTATCAATGGGCAGGCTATCAATGGTACCGCAATGGAGTTCCCATCCCGGACGCCAACACATCCTATATTGTGGTTGATGACAGTCAACTCGGCGACGAATTCTATTGCGTATTATTGCGCACCGACGGAGTGCAAATGCCCACATGCCCCATCACCTATGTAGGAGGCAAGACGGCGGCTGTCTCCGATGCCGCTTTGTCCGGTTGGGTCTATCCCACGGTGGTCAAACCGCTGCAAACCATTCATCTTGCCGGTGCCGGCAGGGTGGAAATCGTGGATATGTTAGGACGCATAGTGAGCAGGCATACACTCTCTGCTGCCGCCCCGTCTGTTATCCAAGCCCCTGCTTGTGCGGGTGTTTATTCTGTTATTACTGACCGTTATGCTGCAAAAATTATCGTTCGATAAATATATTGTCCTGTTCGTGCTGCTCTGCGGGGTATTGCCCGCAGAGGCGCAATACTACACCCGTTCCGGGCGTGTGGTGCATAGTATCAACCTTTCTCTGGGCGGAGGGGTGGCTATGACCCATAGCCATTGGGCTGCCGATGCACCGCTCCTGCAAGACAAAGCGGGAGGAGACGGACAGGTGCAACTCACCTACGAACTCGCCAAAGACTGGTTCATCTTCGGACTCGGCGTCGGGTTCGACTACAACTATACCCGACAGCATATCGACTCTTTTGCACATCTCTTCGACCGACTCGACAGGGAACAGGACCCCATCACCTATGCCTACCGATATTCCCACTACAACGACGGGCAGCAGCGTATGCTGCTAACCGTCCCCCTCTATTTCGGTGCCGCCATAGGACAGTATTTCTACATACTGGCAGGTGCCAAAACGGCACTGCCGCTCTATGCGAAACATACTACCCGCACGGTTCTCTCCACCGATGGCACATACCAACGCTTCATACACACTATCGAGGACGCACCTACCTATGGCTACTACACACCCGACCGATACGCCTCTGTACGTACCTATGCTGATGCGCAATGGTATCTCGCGCCAATGCTGGAGATCGGAGCCGATTTTACACTCAACAGGCGGGTGGCTATGCGATTGGGAGTGTTCGCCGAGTACTCTTTCCCTTTCGGCGCAACGCACAACCTCCCACTGGTGGACTACTCGGCGGTGGACTCCAACCCCCTTACACAAAACAAAACCGACCTGCAAGAGAATATCCTGTTCAATGCCGCAACCAATGCCGACTATTCTGCAAAAGCCGCCAACTGTTGGACTGTCGGACTGCGCTGGACGTGCCGCTTTATGTTCCGGCGGCAACCGAATGTCTGCCGCTGTCTGGAAATGTAACGGATAATAGATGCATATTGGCAAATTAAACCCTATTTGTAAAATATATTTTAATAGTATACCTCTTGCTATACATTACGTAGAAAAGACGTAGAAAAGACGTAGAAAGGACGTAGAAAGAAAAGGCTTTTCAGCCGTGCTTGTTATGACTTTGTATTATTAATAATTAAGGCTTTTTTGCATTTCCGTGCTTTATTGTACGGGATGAAGAAAGCAAGTATTCACTTATAAAAACAACCAACAATATGAGAAAACTTTTACTATCGTTTCTCGCAGTACTCTGCTTGTTGTGTCCTGCCAAAGCCGGTGTGTGGTATGCACTTGCCCCCGTCGGATTTGAAGACGGGGCTCTGCCCGACGGCTGGACACAAGAGAATATAGAGGGTACGGTCAATTGGCAGGTCGAAGGCGGACCCGGTGTCAGCCTCACAGATCCTGTTGGTGCTAAATCAGGAGACTACCGTCTGGCTGTCCGTCGTGCGAAAGGAGCCACGTCGGGCTTCGTTACACGGCTCATCTCGCCCGCAATGGACATCTCCGAAATGCAAAACCCCCAACTCTGTTTTGCACACGCACAAGTGGCTACATTCGGCTATTTTGATACGTTGCGGGTCTTCTACCGCACAACCGCCGATGCACAATGGACGCTGCTTGAGGAGTTCACATCTCCCGTTCCTGCTTGGAAAAATGAAACGCTGCCGCTTGAAAAATATCTGCAAGGTACTGCCTACCAGATCGCTTTTGAGGTGGATGACCATGCAGGAAAAGGCGTCGTACTGGACGATATATGCGTATTGCAACCTTCGCAGTGCCAACAACCGCAGTTCCAGATGCTACAACCGTCCTCCAATTCGGCATACATCGAGTTTGTCGCCGGAGGTACAGGCTATGGAAGTCAGGCTGACCTCTTTGACCTGATCGTTTCGGACAGTGCCTTGGCAGACCCCTCCGCCGCACAAGCAGCACAAGTGCTCTATATGCAAAAGGGAATGACCGACAACTCGGTTACTGTCACAGGGCTGGAGAGTTATACCACCTATTATGCCTATCTGCGTACCAACTGTGCCGATAATGCCTCCGGATATACCGAGTGGACTTCCACACAGTTC
>DGIN01000010.1 GCA_002387325.1 Bacteroidales bacterium UBA4621
TATTTTAATACACGGGATTTAATACACGGGATTTTATAGCAAGGCTGTCTGACAAGTGCAGGCAGCCTTTTTTGTATGTCCGCGTCCCCGGAATGGTGTCCCCGGAATGGTGTCCCCGTCTATGGAATAATACACAATTTTGTTGCGGTTGCCCCCGCATCCGTATTAGTGTCATTTCGGGGCTGCAATACCCGTCAATAAACCGATATTAAAGGATACATAATGTAGATGTAATATTTATTCGGTATATGCAAAAAGTTTTTTTTTTTGATTTTTTGCCGCTTTTTGTTGTGAGTATCATCGCTTTTTTGTAATTTTGCCAACGTTTTCGAAAAAGGGATAACTTTTTGTGTTTGTTTTTGCGTTATTGCAAGTGCTAAAATGCTGTAGAAAAGGTTGTCGGTCTGTATTTCAAGGATATTGCAAAATCTGTATAAATCATTGGTTAATATGAAGATACAACAAAGATTGTTATTAGTGGCGTTTGCTTTGTGTGCGACGACGGGTGTGTATGCCCAGAACGTTACCGTTCCCTATCTGATGAGTTTTGAGTCTTCGGGTGCGGATTCCACGGAGTTGGCAGATGAGTGGGTGTTGAATGCAGGGGCGCAGGCTTCTGCGTGTACGGATCGTTGGATTGTCGGCAGTTCGGTTCATAGCGATGGCAGACGTGCGTTGTATATAGTGAGCAGTGATACGGCAGCAACGCCTATGTTCGGCAAGCATGCCAACCTGCAGTTTGCCTATCGCGACCTTAAGTTGCCGGCAGGGTCGTATTATCTGTCGTTTGATTGGATGAACGAAGGTGATGCAGATGCCGCCTTGTATGTGGGCTATGTGGTTTATACCAATCCGTCCGCAGGGTCGGTAACGTATATTACAGCCAATTCCGCCAGCGGAATCATGCCTGCTGCGCTTTCGGGGGCGAACAACTCCGGTGCACTCTACGGCAAATCGACATGGCAGCAGTACACATTTCCCCGTACCATCAATGTGTCCGCTTCCACGGGAACGTATCGTCTCTATGTGGCATGGGCAAACAAGGGAGGCAATACATTGGCGGATTCGGTATTCGGCGCATGCGTGGACAATATACAAATCGTTGACTCCCGTGTTGTGCCTGCAAAGAATATAGTCCCTACCTCGGTCAGTTGTGATACGGT
This sequence comes from Bacteroidales bacterium UBA4621, assembly GCA_002387325.1. GTDB lineage: Bacteria > Bacteroidota > Bacteroidia > Bacteroidales > Paludibacteraceae > Colicola. The sequence goes on from DGIN01000010.1 coordinate 1,164, forward strand.
GCTTCTGAGTTGGAAAGGTTCGGCGGATACCTATATCGTGCAATACCGCAAGGAAGGAAGCAATGTGTGGAATACGGTCAACTACGACCCTTCGATGGGAACTTCGGTGCTGATTGAGGGATTGGATGAAGGCAGTTACAGTTTCCGTGTGCGCAGTATCTCGTATGACAAAGACGACAATGCTATGTATGGTGCCTATGCTTACTATCAGGGCGAGTATCTTGTGTATTGCGCAGACCGTCATTGCCTGTCGTATTTCGATTTGCATGGGTCTGATGTGGTATGTACGTATGGCAAGACTAAGTATATGGGGAGTTTGCAATCGAATTTGCAGGCACCTTTTGAGAATGTAGGCATTATCGACTATGGTGCGGAATCCAACCTGAGCCGTCATACGGTTTGCTGGGACAAGACCGCCACCGACCCGCGTACGGAAGGCAAACTGCGTATCGTGCCATCGGATGCCCTTGCTTCCGTCCGTCTTGGCAACTGGGAAATCGATAATGAGGCGGAGGGTATCATCTATACGATGACGGTTGACTCGGCATACAGCATATTGCTGTTGCGTTATGCGGTCGTATTGGAGGACCCCGATCATGACGAGGACGAACAACCGCGTTTTACGATAGAGATATGTGATGCCCAAGGGCAGAAGATTGATCCGGTCTGCGGCTATATCAATTTTGCAGCCGATGCCACGCGCAGCGGTTGGCATACAGTTGGCAGCGGTTACGATCAGGTAACGTGGAAGGACTGGACTACGATAGGTTTGAACCTGACGGACTATGCCGGTCAGACGCTTACCATCCGTCTTGCCACCTACGATTGTACGTTGGGTGGACACTACGGATACGCTTATTTCACTTTGGATTGTACCGGTGCGACGATAGAAACCATCGGTTGCGGTTCGGACACCCACTTTGCAGCGGAGGCTCCTGCGGGATTTGCCTACAAATGGATGACGCAGGACGGTACGGTCGTTTCCACGCAGCGTATGCTCGATACATACTCCGTCGATTCGGTGGAATATACCTGCCGTCTGTCCAATCTGGAAAATGCCGACTGCTGGTTCGAACTGAAAGTGCTGGCATTGCCTAAATTCCCTATGGCGGACGGCACATGGTCATACACGCCGGTGGACTGCAAAAACAGGGTTACTTTCAAAAACCGCAGTTATGTACAGACGCGCTACAATGGCGAGGTGCATGAAGACCATTCTGCGAACCGTATGGGATTTCGCTGGGATTTCGGAGACGGTAGCGAATCTTTGCTGCCTGACTGTACGCACGATTTTCCGGCCGAAGGCGGTACTTTCACCGTGTCTCTTTCCACGTGGCTGGCAGAGGAGTCGGCGGATTGTATCAGCGATACGGTTTTTGTGGTTACGATACCGGCAATCGGTGATACGGTGGTAAAAGACACGGTGGATATTTGCGACGGGTCGTATTACGAATTCGGCGGAACGAGATATACCGATGCGGGCGATTACACCTATGACGGTTTGAGCGAAGCGGGGTGTCATATACTGTATATGTGCCAATTGCGTGTTCATCCAACCGACGAGAAGGTTCTTTCGGACGCGCATATCTGCTACGGCGACACGTTCTGTCTGAATGACACGGTATGTTACCTTTCGGAAAAAGACGGACTTTTCCGCCACATATTTGTCAATCGGTATGGCTGCGACAGTGTGGTGGTCGCCAATATCCTCTATGCAGACCCTATATTGCCGACAACCGATGTGACGCAGATGTCGGAGACGGTGGACGAGGCGGTCGTGCGTTTGGGCGGTACCGGTTATATATCTTACACTGTCAATGGCGGCGAGCCGCGCACGGAACCGGAGTTTACCACCGTAGAGGCGGGCGATTACCTGTTTGCTTTCTACAATGATTTGGGCTGTGTGGATTCGCTGCGGGTACATGTCAATTCGCCTTGCTTGCGCAACCGACTTTTCCAGCGTTGGAACGATATCGTGGCAATTTACAACAACGAATATATGCAGGATACACTTGAGTTTGTGGCTTACCAGTGGTATGAGGATGAGCAACCCATAGAGGGGGCTACGATGTCGTACTATTGTGCGCCGGGCGGTCTCCGTATTGGAGCGGCATATTCGTGCCGAGTGACACTCGCGGATGGCTCGCAGGCTACCGTATGTCCGCTGATAGCGCAGGATTTGGTAACTGCTCCCGCCCAAGTGTCGGTGGCACCAACGGCTGTCCGGCAGGGCGGTTCCACCTATGTGTATATGCCCGCTGAAGGCAGTGTCAGGTGTTACGACGCTTTGGGCAATATGCTCTCCGTTTCCGAGATGCCGGCGGGGAAAAATATACTGTCGCTTGAGTCGCTGGACAAAGGTATGTACCTCGTTCAGGTAACACAACCGGAAGGGGTGTCCGTTCACCGCATTACCATACAATAATGCTGTCATAACGCAGATTTCTTCGAAAGATATTCATTTTTTATACTCAGTAAAATCATTTGCCGATGAGATATTTTTACAAACCGCTTGTTTTATTGGTTGTCTTGTTTTCCGCATTATGCCTTTCGGTGGAGGCGGCTCCGCAGAAAAAGAAAAAGGATAATGCGTGGTACACACGAGGTGTTGACATCCACTATGTTACGATGTGGGGCGGGGCTGGCTATTCCGGATTGACGGGCAACTATACCGCTGCTTCATTCGGCGACGCCAATGCCCGTTTCCGTGGTGATTTCAGCCAGCGCTTCATCGGCGGTGGCGGAGGGCTGTTCGGCCTTGGCTACGAACTGCACCACCGTAATTTCCTGTTCTCCGTCGGACCGGAACTGCGCTTTTTCTCTTCGCGTAACAATATCTCCTATTCGGCAGACGTGGTGCGGGACGACTACGCTTCCATTACGCAGCATTATCTGTTGGACGACTATCGCGAAACCCAATCGGTGGGGCAGGTGATGCTGCCGGTTATGTTCGGTGGCGATTTCGAACGATATTATTTCCTGGCGGGTGCCAAAATAGGCTATACTTTTATGGGTAATTTTACCCAACGCGGGGGGCTTACCACCTATGTTACCGAACATCTGGCGATTGACGATTGGCTCAACCAACCGGCTCACCAGTGGCAGACGGCGGAGGATATAACCGGGCATACGCTGTATCGTGGCGGAAATAAGGGGAAAAACAGTTGGGGACTGGATGCAACCTTGTCTGCCGAGTTCGGCATTAACCTCAATGAGTTCTTCCCGCAGGAGTGGAACAAGAACAACGAGGCTTCGGCTCACCCCTGGCGTATGCGTGTGGGGGCGTTTATCGATTACGGTATGCCCATTCTCTCTTCCGCCGAAAAGAAAGCGGAAAACAATCTTATGGATGTGCCGCAGATAGACGAGTTGCATGGTGCAAACAACCCCGGGTATATGACCACCCGCTCGCTCCACCAAACCGGTTTTGCGGACAAATCGCTCAGTTCGCTGCTGGTGGGTGTCAAGTTTACCGCACTGTTCCAACTCAACAAGATTAAACAGCCGAACCCGCGTATCGTCTTTGTGGCTACGGATATCAACGGGCAGCCGCTCAAGAGCGTTGCTTCGGTGGTAATCAAAAACGAGGACAAACCCAGACAGAAACCGAAAGTCCGTTCGCTGGGAAAACGCAACACCGTTACTGCCCGCTATGCGAAAGCCGACTACTATATGCTGGCGCAGGCGGCGGGCTATCTGCCTTCCAATTTTGCGGGTGATACTCTCCGTTTGTCGCATACGGTGGATTTGGATACGGTGTATTTCCGTCTCATTCCGCAACCGCGGCTGGTATGCTATGTCCACGATGCAGAGACCGAACAGCAGATTGCGGGCAGTATTTCTTTTGCAAGCCGTACTGCGGAGGGGCATAACAAGGATGTTGCTACTGCGGTGGAGCAGCCTGCCGTTGTATCGCTCCACTATGGCGACAGTTTCGATGTCCGTATATCGGCTGCGGGATACCATGGCGACAGTGCTTCCGTAACACGTCTTACGGATACGGTGCATTACTACCTGCGTCCAATCCATCGTATGCGCCACGTCCTGCTCCTCAAACACATGTACTTTGCTACCGACAAGACGGACATACTCCCCATCTCGGACTCCGACCTGAATATACTGTATGATTTCCTCACAGAGAACCCGAAAGTACGGGTGCTTATCACCGGGCATACCGACTCGGATGGCTCGGAGGCACACAACCAGGTCTTGTCTGAAGGTCGGGCCAACAGCGTGAAAGAGGCTATGGTTGAGCGCGGTATTGATCCGTCCCGTCTGGAAACCGACGGCAAAGGCGAGAGCGAGCCGATTGATACCAACGACACGGAAACAGGACGGCAGAACAACCGACGTGTACAGGTTACGGTGTTGAATGCGCATGAAGCAGAAGAAGATATATGGTAACGATTATGACAGTCAGAAAAAAGATATTGGGGTGTATTGCAACAGGTGTACTGCTCTTATTGGGCAGTATGCCTGCTGCAGCACAGGTGTATAGTTGCGATTTCGAGTCCGATACCGAGAATAGTGC
>DGIN01000088.1 GCA_002387325.1 Bacteroidales bacterium UBA4621
CAGAAAAAACTCAACAGAAGACCACGAGAAAAATTGAACTTTTCAACTCCGAAAGATTGCTTTTTCAATTATTTTCCCTAACTTTGCACAAAATTGCATTTGCTATTGGACAGTACCCAATTATTTCAAACGCACAAATTGTAGTTAATTTTTCCAAAAGAAATACGAAAAAACAGTGCTACGCAGTGCGAAAGAAATTAAGGAAACAAAAGAAAAACATATCGAATTTACAGCCAGACACCTATACCCAAAGAGACGAACTCGACTTTGGTCAGGTGGGCTTTCATGGTCCCCTGGACAAACAGATGCCACGGGAGGCGGTAGCGCAGGGCTATCTGCGTATAGAGCCAGCCGTCGGGATAGCCCGCCGAACCTGCACGGAGCAGGTCGTATTTGTAGAATATGCCTTTATTGAGCCGCCCGTTTGCCGCCTGACGGGCTTCGTCTGCGGGCTCCAGGTTCTTAACCGGGTCGAGCAGATAAACACCGAAATGAAAACCTGCCGTAAACTGTCCGATAACAAACTCGGGCTGCACGCTGATGCCTAACCGCCAGCAGTCGGCACCATCGGTGCGAGCCGCAGTGAGGTTGGTCTTATTGAAATAGGTATCGCGGCGGATATACGCCCCGTCGTAGAACACGTCCACTCCACCGCCCAAGCGGAAGATCCGGTGTGCCTGCCAGTAAGCCGCCAGTTGCATCTCGCAGGCGAAGAAAGTCTGCCGGTCGCGGTAATAGACCTGCCTGCCGCCCGCAGCAAAAGCAAACTCCAGTTCCCAACGTTTTTTGAGAACGGTCTTACCCGTGTAGGTTTGGGGAGTAGTACTCTGCGGGGTATAGCGCACGCCTATATCGCCCCCAAAAATGTTGTAGCCCGAGTTGGGCTGCACCATACTGCCGTTGCTGATATGATACCACCCCGCAGAAACAGGGATACTCCACCCGTGGCTGACAGGAAACTCCATATACAATGCCTCGGGGAAATAAAAATTGAAGACGCTGCCGATGCTCTTGTTGGCATCGGTCAGGTCTTGGTACAGATGTCCCACGGGAACGGTATTGCGATAGGTTTTGGTAACGAATGCCGCACCGATACCCGGACGGAGACCGAGGACGAAATGCGGGAGACGCACCAGCGGAACATCCATAAAAACAAAAGGTGTAACGGCGCTGCCGAGGAGCGTCTTGTCGCCGAGATACCAATAGCCAAGTGCCACGCCGAGCGAAGCATCGTTCCAGTCGTGCAAGGCACGCCAATCGGGGCGGAAAGCCACGGCGAACTCGCCGCCCATAGACGGACCGACCCACTGCCCTTTCCTACCGAGCATATCGTCCACTTTGCCGTCGGGCATAATCGCCCCCGCACGGAAAGACAGGCGGTAGTCGGTATCCAACGCAAAAAGCGGGAGACACCAAAGCAAACAAGCCCATATCACGCTATGCCGTTTCATACCGAGGACAAAGGTACTGCTTTTTTGCGAGATACGCAAGATTATAGAAGGATAGATGGGGTACAGATAACGATGCGAGACGATAAGGAGTTCTTCTCAGCCCACAGGGTTTCGTTTTCGCTACGGCACTCAGTGCGCAAAGCGCACCTGCCTTACGCTTCACGTCTCCACAAACGAAGCATCGTCATGCGGTTTGTGGCAAACCGACCGCGGACGGGGGCGTCCGCATCCCCGTAATGGTGTCCACTGAATGGTATCTGCGGAATGGTGGCTGTATCTTCGGAATAATACGCAATTTTGAGGCGGTTGCGTTGCAAGGCTAGAAGAACAGAATGGCTGATAGTGGCGTATGCTGCACACAGAGCAGTGTTTGCGCCACTATCAGCCTATCGACATTCTATCAGTATCCGCTATGGAATCACATAAGAATCACATAAGAATCACATAAGAATCACATATAGTTGCTACACAGATGACAGGGTGTGATTATTTAGGCGTGTTATTCCGTTGCGGTGGTTGTGTGATTTATATAGTTGCAGTTGTGTGTTCTGTTGCGGCTGCGTGTTCAGTCGCGTTTGATGACGCTGCCTCCGACCGCAAGGCTTTGTTTTACATCGGGGTTTCCCTCGTATGTAATTTTGCTAGCCCCTGCGGCTTGCGCCCACAGATTGCGTTGTACGTTCAGTTCGGCTTGGGCGGCACCCGCACAATTGATGTGCATATCCTGTACGACAAAGTTTTCGGCTTCAACACTTCCTGCGCCGCTCAAACGTATGTCGGCATATTCCGCCAGTCCATTCAGTTCCAATTCGCTTGCGCCTTTGCAGTCCACAGTGAGTGATTGCACTTGCAGTTGCAGGTCGGCTTGTGCCGCCCCCGACACATCCAGCAGGAGGCTGTCAGCAACCAGCGGACTATCGCCATCGATTTTGCACGTCCCTGCGGTGTAAAGGGCTGTGAGAGAGGGCATAGAGATGTTCATCTTGGCTTTGGTGTAGCGGTTGTTGAGTACTTCTATATAGAGTACCCCGTCGCGTACTTCGGTCAAGACGTCGGCGGGTGCATTGCTACGCAAGGAGAGTTTATAGTCAGACGATTGTTGCAGCCTTACAGCCGCACAGCCTTTGATACTGATGGCAGAGAACGGTTCGACGGTACGCAATTCCGTTTGCATCGCCCCGTCATCAAAGTCAAGGTTGTCATCATCGTCCAAAGCCTGCATAGTCTGTACAAAAGAGACGATACCGCCTTGATTGTCAACGGCTTTGGAAGCCAAGACACCGAGTCCGGCGAGCGAGAGCACCCAAAGGATGACGGTAATCCACCAGAAGCGTGCTTTGGGTCCGCGTCGGGTGCGCATATAGGATACTATGGGTGTGATAATCATCGCAATAGGCAAACCGACAGCCAATAGCAGACATACCACAGCCATACCGGTGAGCCATCCGTTTCCGAAGAGGTCCAAGCCCACCATCGGGATAGCGGAAGCGATACCCACGCTTGCGCCGAACAAGCCCATCAGCAAGGCGAAGATGACCATACCGAGTACAAAAAGTACGGGCAAGGCACAGATAATCAAGAATATAGTAAGTCCTATGCCGAAAGCGCGTCCGCAGCCTTGGTTGTTGCTTTGGTGCTTCACTTTCGGGCGTTTATTCTCGCCGAAGTCGGAGGGCGAGCCGATACGCTGTTGCACCGATTTGACCATTTCCATATTGACCACCTGCTGATTTTTAGCGAACAATGCCGATTGCAGCAGTTCGGCGATACGTGCTTCGAGGTCTGCCATAACATCTTTTTTCTCATCAACCGGCAGACGCAGTTCGATGTCCTGCAGATAGCCCGAAAGGGTAATATAGGCATCGTTGTCGATATGGAAAATCATACCATTGAGGTTGATGGTGCGTGTCTCTTTCATTGTAGTGTGTTGTTTATCGGTTTTATACTTTTTTCTGTTATCGTGCTGATTGACGAACTAATAGCCTGCCATTCACGGCTGAGTTCCTCAAGCAGGGCGTTTCCTTCTCCTGTCAGTTGATAGTACTTGCGGGGCGGTCCGTCGGTGGATTCCTGCCATCGGTAGGACAGAAGACCGTTGTTTTTCATACGCGTCAGGAGCGGGTAGAGGGTACCCTCCACCACTATCAGGTCTGCCGCTTTCAGCACCTCGAGGATGTCGGAAGCATAGGCTTCACGGCGACTGATGATGGTCAGGATACAGTACTCCAATATCCCTTTGCGCATCTGACTTTTGATATTCTCCACCATAGCCTTACTGCTCCGCCTGGGGCATGACAATCAGCAAGATAATATAGAGAATAATTCCGGGGAAGCCCACACAGAAGCAACTCAACACGGCATAAATCACGCGCACGAGTGTGGCATCCACGCCAAAGTACTCTGCCAATCCGGCACATACTCCGCCCAACATTTTATTGTTGGAACGGGTCAGTTTTTTCTCATTCATAATTCGTATTTTTTGGGGTTACCAGTCATAGCGTATGAAATTGCCTGCTTTGTCAAACTCGATTTCCATTTCGGTGTTGAGTTCCACAATCTGTCTGCGGCGGTCAATGCTATACTCCACGATAAACATCGTCGGGTGGTTGGCAGAGACATAGTCCGCTATCAGCGCGGGTACCACCCCAGCAGGTACGGGGCGCGTCTGACAGTCCACTTTCTCCAAACTGCCCTGATAATCAAACTCCATCTTTGTACCATCATTCAGTCGCACCTCATACTCGTTATGCAGCCCCTCACGCTCATAGAGAATAATTGCGATGTCGGCTTTCGCAAAATAGGTCTCCACAAAAACCTGTGCAGGCTTGGGCAAATCGGTAAACGCTCCCACTTGTGTACGCTCGGCACAAGCGTTCATACTCAGCAACACGGTTGCCAAAACAATCATCATTTTTTTCATAACATTTGTGTTTTTAAGAGTTATACTTTTATTTCACGCTGCAAAGGTACGGCAAATTCAAGAACTATGCAATACAAAGTATCATTTTATAAAAACAAATATACATTTTGCAAAATGTGCTTTACAAAAATAGAACGTATTTTTCAAATTTCCTTATTGACATACCTTGCACCTTTGCGGTTCAAAGTCAACAGGCTATAGATGGGGTATGGCTGTTTATGTGTCCATACACGGGGGCGGGATAATCTTTTTCTATGTAATACCTATGATAAGTTGTGCAATCCAAAACATTTGCGTAACTTTGTAGCGGATTTGTATATGTTTGCGGGACGTAGCACCGGCAACGTGCGACCAACAATGCAACGCCACTAACGTGAGCGCAGCGAACCATCATCGTAAAACCATTAACAAATATATAATATGAACACAACGAAACTTATGAATCGGGCAGCGGATAACATTCGTATCCTGGCTGCGGCGGCTGTAGAAAAAGCAAAAAGCGGACACCCGGGCGGGGCTATGGGTGGCGCGGATTTTATCAACGTGCTCTATTCTGAGTTTCTGGAATACGACCCCGAAAATCCCGGTTGGGAGGCGCGCGACCGCTTCTTCCTCGACCCCGGACACATGGCACCGATGCTCTACAGCCAACTCTGCTTAGCGGGCAAGTACACATTGGCAGACTTGCAGACGCTCCGCCAGTGGGGCAGCGTCGTACCCGGACACCCCGAGCGCGACATCGAACACGGCATTGAGAACACATCGGGTCCCCTCGGGCAAGGGCATACGTTTGCCGTGGGCGCAGCGATTGCGGCAAAGTGGTTCAACGCCCGCTTCGGGGCTATCCACAACCCGACGATATACACCTTTATCTCTGACGGTGGCGTGCAGGAAGAGATTTCGCAGGGCGCAGGACGTATGGCAGGTTTCCTCGGACTGGACAACCTGATTATGTTCTACGACTCGAACGAGGTGCAACTCTCGACCGACTGCCGCGACGTAACCAACGAGGACGTGGCAGCCAAATACGAAGCGTGGGGCTGGTTTGTGCAGGAGATACCGGGCAATGACCCAGACGCGATACGCGAGGCATTGGTGCGTGCGAAAGAGGAGAAGAAACGCCCGAGTCTGATTATCGGGCACACGACGATGGGCAAGGGTTGCGTTACCGCCGACGGGCAGAGTTTCGAAGGCAAATGTTCGACCCACGGGCAGCCGTTGAGCAAGTCGGGCGCATCGTTTGAAGCGACGATAAAGCACCTGGGCGGCGACCCCGAGAACCCGTTTGCCATCTTCCCCGAGGTGCAGGAACTGTACGACCGGCGTGCGGCGCAACTGCGCGAGATAGCCAACCAACGCTACGAGAAATACTACGAATGGAAACAGGCTAACCCGCTGACTGCCAACGAGTACGAGACATTCATGAGTGGCGAGACACCGTGTATTGATTGGAGCGAGATTGTACAGAAACAGGGTGCCGCCACCCGCAACGCTTCGGCTACCGTACTCGGCTACCTGGCTGAGCATGTGGGCAATATGATTGTATCGTCCGCCGACCTGAGCAACTCGGACAAGACCGACGGTTTTCTGAAGAAGACCCACGCTATCCGTCGCGGCGACTTCACGGGGCAGTTCCTGCAAGCCGGCGTGAGCGAACTGACGATGGCGTGCGTGTGCATCGGTATGGCACTCCACGGCGGTATCATCCCCGCCTGCGGCACGTTCTTCGTGTTCAGCGACTATATGAAACCCGCCGTGCGAATGGCGGCGCTGATGGAGATACCGGTGAAGTTCATCTGGAGCCACGACGCCTTCCGCGTGGGCGAGGACGGTCCGACGCACGAACCCGTGGAGCAGGAGGCGCAGATACGCCTGATGGAGAAACTGCACAACCACCACGGACAGCCGTCGATGCTCGTGCTGCGCCCCGCGGATGCCGAAGAGACCACGATGGCATGGCGTCTGGCGATGGAGAACACCGCCACCCCGACGGCACTCATCCTCTCGCGACAGGACATCGCGCCCGTGCCGAACACGTGTCTGGACGGATTCCGCAAAGGAGCATATATCGTCAGCAAGGACGAGAACCCGCAAGTGGTGATGCTGGCAAGCGGTAGCGAGGTATCGACGCTGATGGCAGGTGCCGAACTGCTGCGTGCGGAGGGTATCCGCCTGCAAGTGGTGAGCGTACCGAGCGAGGGCTTGTTCCGTCAGCAGCCGCAGGAGTACCAGGACGAGGTGCTGCCCAAAGGTGTGGTGCGCTTCGGTATGACGGCAGGTCTGCCCTGCACGCTGGAAGGACTGGTCGGCGAGAACGGCACTATATGGGGACTGAACAGTTTCGGCTTCTCGGCGCCGTACAAGGTACTCGATGAGAAACTCGGCTTCACCGCACAGAACGTGTACGAGCAAGTGAAGAAGTTGGTGTAAATAAGCATGGCTAACGAGGTAGTACCATACAACCCGAAAGAAGATAGCGTAGTTGTCTATCGCACAGCGGATAACACGCTGCAGTTGGATGTGCAGTTAGCCGATGAGACGGTGTGGCTGACGCAACAACAAATGACCGTTCTGTTTGATACCAGCAAGCAGAATGTCAGTTTGCACATCAACAACATCTTCAAAGAGGGCGAACTGGATAAGAATTCAGTTGTCAAGGATTACTTGACTACTGCCGCAGACGGAAAGAAATACCGCACTTCATACTACAACTTAGATGTTATTATATCTGTCGGTTATCGTGTAAAATCCAAACGCGGTACCCAGTTCAGACAATGGGCTACCAAGGTACTCAACGAGTATATGCTTCGCGGTTATGCCGTTGACCAACGTATTTTTGCCGTTGAGGAACGAATGGATAAGCGTCTGCTGGCACACGAACGCAGGTTAGAAGCCGTAGAGGAAAAGATTGATTTCTTCGTCCGCACGAATGTGCCGCCGGTGGAGCAAGTATTCTTTGACGGGGAGTTCTTCGAGGCACGTGTATTGCTTGAGCGGCTCATTAAGACGGCTGCCAAACGCGTCATCATTATTGATGCCTACATTGATGCAGCCACTTTTGAGATGCTTGACGTGCGTGTCAAAAGTGTTACGGCGGACATCTATTCCGATAGCGAGTACAAGTCCTTGCGCGATATGCACAATGCTGCAGCAGGTATGCAACCCGTCCATACGCACAAGTGGACTACTGCGTCACATGATCGTTGGCTGATTATCGATGACAGTTTGTATCATTGCGGGCACTCGCTCAAAGACTTGGGCAAGAAACTATCGGCTATTATGCGAATGGATTTAAGCCCGGACGTGATACTGAAACAAATCGGTGATTAATGCTTGTGAAAATAGTATCAGATAAGGTTTGTTTTATTAATGAATCATCTAATTGTATTGTAAATACGTATAAATATTATTTCTTTATTATTAAAACCGAAGAGGCGATGGGATATAACTGCTACCTAAAAAACATGAAGAAGATATTAGAAATAGCCTTTATCTTATGCGGTTTTCTGCTTGTAGGATGTGATAAGAAAACAGAACCCGAAGAAGTCAAATTAACTGGTACTTATTGGGCGTATGAAAGTTCTGTTTCCGGAACTATTAAAACCTATTACTTTTATGATGTGTGGCACTTTATAAATGAATTTGAAGCTGAAGTTGCTGAATACTCAACCGAAACTACTCGAGTTCAAATTATCAAAGGGGAAGACCCTTCTAAATATAGTCAAATTTCAACAGATGCTGATAAGGTCATTGTTCATGTTACTTCTTTTGTCTATCCTAAAATTAGCACCTATGAAACTCATACGTATTATTATACGGGTGTGACAGAAGACAAGAATTACTGTGATGGCGAATTTACTTCAAAGGATGCTTTCACTTTGACATATCCTAAAACGGGGATCAATCGCTATTTTTATAGAATTAACAGATAATTATAGTAGGCAAAATCTGCACACTTGAGTCAAATGGTAAAACAGAAGATATTTATAAGCAGCGTACAAAGCGAATTTCAGCAGGAGCGTCGTCAGATTGCTGATTACATCCGACGGGACGCTTTGTTGTCGCTGTACTTCGAGCCATTCTTGTTTGAAGAACTGCCAGCTCAGGATATCTCTGCGCAGAATGCATATCTAACTCAAGCCGCACATTCAGAGATTTATCTTTTGCTTCTTGGTCAGCAGTATGGTTATCAGGACGCAAAAGGTATCTCTCCGACGGAGCATGAGTACGATGCGGCTACTGCCCACCATACTTACCGCATAGCCTTTGTCAAACAAACCACAGATAGAGAGGAGAAAGAGGAAACCTTCAAGCGGAAGATAGACAACGATGTAATTCGCAACGTGTTCAATTCCTACGAAGAACTGCAAAGCAACGTGTATGCGGCGTTGGTCGAATATATGACTTCGCACCATATTCTCCGTCAAGGTCCTTTTGATGCATCCGTTCATCCCGATGCACAGTTGGAAGATTTGGACAAAGAGAAGATACGTTGGTTCGTAGGGGTGGCACGCGAGGTGAGGCAATTCCCTCTGACTTATTCAGAAGACAATATCCCGCAGATTTTACATAGCCTCAATTTGATTACAGAGGATGGTAAACTCAAGAATGCCGCCTTGCTGTTGTTTGCCAAGGAGGTACAAAAATGGTTTGTCTCGGCAACCGTCAAGTGTGCTCATTTCTATGGCACGGAGATGGAGAAACCGATGGCTTCGCTGCAAATGTATGGGGGTACTGTCTTTGAGCAGGTGGATTTGGCGGTTAGTTTTGTTATGTCGCGTATCGACCAACGTGTGGGCGAGCGTATCCATTCAGCGCGGGTGGATGTTACGCCTGAGTTACCGGCACAGGCGGTAAGAGAGGCTATAGTCAATGCGGTGGTTCATCGCGACTATACCAGCACCGGAAGCGTACAGGTAATGCTGTTCAAAGACAGGCTGGAAGTATGGAATCCCGGCAAACTGCCACGTGGTATAACTATTGAGAAACTGCATAGCGTGCACACCTCTCGTCCTGTCAATCCCGTCTTGGCTAATCCTGTTTATCTGACAGGTTATATAGAGCAGATGGGAACAGGTACTACGGATATTATTAAACGTTGTGTATCCTCTGGCTTACGAACACCAGAATTCATCCAAGACGATGATTTCCGTGCCATACTTTGGCGTCCCGAGAAAGAAGAAACCGGTCAAGAACTTGGAACAGAAAAGAAGCAGACGGGTGACCAAGTGAGTGACCAAGTGAGTGACCAAGTAAAGAAACTCATCGAAGTCATCAGAGGTGATACGAAAACGCGCGAGGAAATAATGGTTCTCATAAACATAAAAAGCCGCAGATATTTTAGGGAGAATTATATGAATCCCGCCATTGATAGTGGTTTTGTCGCGAGGCTTTATCCTGATGCGCCACGCCGTGCCGACCAAGCCTATTACCTCACAGAAAAAGGTTTAAACTTTTTACAAAAACTGCCCAATAAAGCCACATTAAAAAGTCGTGTCAAACAGCAAGGGATACGCAAGGGATGAGCAAGGAATAGGCAACCTCGCACAAGCCCATTCGTAACAAACAAAATTAAACCATAAGACAGAATAAACTAAGATATGAGAGTACTAATCATAGGAGCAAGTTCGGGTATCGGAAAAGAACTATCCTTTCGGTATGCCTCATTAGGCAACGAAGTGATAGCAGTAGCCCGTCGTATGCCCCTATTGCAGGAATTGGCGCATACAAACCCCAATATCCAAGTCGCTCCATGTGATGTGGCTGACCTTGAGGGTTCGCAGGCTCTCCTTACGCAAGTCTTTGCGTCTCCCATAGACTTGGCTATCCTTTGTTCGGGAGTAGGAGATTTGAACCCTGACTTGGATTTTGCCATAGAGCGACCGACATTGGACATCAACGTGATTGGCTGGACGTTCTTTGCTGACTTCATCTATAAGAAGTTCGAAGAACAGCGATATGGTCACTTGGCTGTCATCAGTTCTTGTGGTGGTCTTCGGGGTGAACCAATGGCACCCGCTTATTCTGCCTCCAAGGCGTTCCAAATAAACTATACGGAGGCGTTGTGCAAGAAAGCCTTCAAAAGCAAACTGCCGATAGTGGTTACGGATATCCGTCCGGGATTGGTCAATACACGTATGGCAAAAGGGGAAGGCTTGTTTTGGGTGATGCCGGTGGAGAAAGTTGCGGTGCAAATAATGACGGCTATTGCAAAGAAAAAAGCAGTTGCCATCGTAACAAAACGCTGGGCTATTTTCCATTGGATAATGAAGCACCTGCCCCGCTCCATATATAAGGGAATGTAGGTACCATAATCCGAGGCTCCATTAAAACCCACAAACATTCTCCGTTAATGACAGTTAATTATTCATTAATATGATAGATTTGGAAAAATACAAACCACTGCTCTACAACATTATTGGTGCCTCGATGGAGGTGCGTAACACGTTGAGTAAGGGGCTGTTGGAATCGGTCTATCAAGAAGCATTGGCAATTGAATTGGCGGAGTTGGGTATTCCTTGTATGTTGGAACAAGAAGTACCGGTTTTCTACAAAAACCGACCATTGGAAAAGAAATTCGGACTGGATATGCTTGTAGCGGATGATATTGTGGTTGAGTTGAAATCGGTGGCACATTTAGGAGCGGAGCATCGGCATCAACTATGCAACTATCTGCGTTTGACATAGAAACCGATTGGCTTATTGATTAACTTCGGGAGCAATGCATTATTTGGTGAACGTTGGATTTATGATGAAGAAAATGATGAATGTTTCATTGTAGATAAGAACATGAAGCCCATTGATTAACAAACAGACCCGATAATGCATTAATGGTCAATTAACGGCAATTAACGGAGAACAAAAACGCCATTCAATGGCAATTAACGGAAACTACATACGGACTATAAACGACAAATATATGGAATACAATTTTACGGAGATTGAGAAGAAGTGGCAAGCCTATTGGGATGCCGAAGGTACGTACAAAGTAAGCAACCACAGCGACAAGCCGCACTATTATGTGCTGGATATGTTCCCCTACCCGAGCGGGGCGGGGCTGCATGTGGGGCACCCGTTGGGCTACATAGCCAGCGACATCTACAGCCGCTACAAACGTCTGCAAGGCTTCAACGTGCTGCACCCGATGGGCTTCGACTCGTACGGACTGCCTGCCGAGCAATACGCCATTCAGACCGGGCAGCACCCCGAGAAGACCACTATGGCGAACATCGCCCACTATGTGGAGCAGTTGCGCAAGATCGGTTTCTGCTACGACTGGGATCGCGAAATCAAGACCTGCGACCCGTCGTTCTACCGCTGGACGCAATGGGCATTCGTTCAGATGTTCCACTCGTACTACGACACCGCCTTGCAGAAAGCGCAGCCTATCAGCAAGTTAATCGCCAAATGGGAGGCGGAAGACCCGACTTGGAACAGCCTCAGCGAGCAGGAGAAGCAGGAACGGCTGATGCAATACCGTATCGCCTACCTCGCCGACACCAAAGTGAACTGGTGCCCCGCACTAGGGTGCGTGCTGGCCAACGACGA
>DGIN01000042.1 GCA_002387325.1 Bacteroidales bacterium UBA4621
CGACGCGGGACGCGTCGTCTCCATAAACACTGCAAATTCATACGGTTTGTGGCAAACCGACCGCGGACGAGGGCGTCTGCGTCCCCGGCGATGTTATTTATGAATAATACGTTCCTGTAATGCGTGAATATACGTTTATGTAATGCATAAATGTATTAATGTTTGGATACGGTTACGTTGAGGCAGGCATTTTCTTTTTTGCTCATTCCATAAAAAAACACTACCTTTGTACCCGTATATAAATTTACATCCACCATATATACCCCGTATATAATTCGTATTCATATAAACTGTACCGGCATATATTCTCTATTTTTTGGCAAAGCAAACTTACATACGGCTCTTGCGTATTGCGCTCACATTCTGTGCGTACGGTTATTTGGTCTATCAACTGATTATCTTTGACGGGTATGCCGGTTTGTGGGAGCAGTTTGCGTCAGCACAGGCAGGGCAGTATCTGTGTATAGTTGCGTGTGCGTTGTTGATGCCGCTCAATATGTGGCTTGAGGCGTGCAAATGGCAGTATCTGCTGCGTTCTGTCGAGCCGATGAGTATAGGCGAAGCACAGGCGCAGGTCTATTACGGAATGGTCGGGGCTTTCGTTACCCCTTACCGTACGGGCGACTACCCCGCCCGCATTCTGCTGCTCAAGGACAAGTCTTTATGGGCGAGTGCAATAGGGATGGCGTTGTTGGGCAGTGTGGCATTGACGATAGTGATTGTCCTGACAGGATTCCCTTCCGTTTTCCTTTTCTTTGCAGGCGAGACTTTCCCTGCTCTTTGGACGGTGTATGCAGCCGCAGCGGTGTGTGCCGTATTGCTTTTTCTTACGCCCTGTCTGCTCCGCCTGCTCACGTTGGTCCGTTGGCGGCGAGCCAAAATGCGGCAGATGGCAGCGCAACTTGCCCGCTTGCGCTATGCGGAGTTTCTGCATATTCTATGGCTTTCTCTGCTTCGTTACCTCTGTTTCAGTGTGCAGATGGGGTTTGCACTCCGTTTTTGTGGGGTCAGCCTGTCAGGGGTTCAATGGTTTACAGCCCTTCCTCTCTATTATCTGCTGGTTACCCTTACTCCCAACATACCCGCCGCCGATTTCGGTATTCGCGGTTCGTGGGCGATATACGTTTTCGGACATTTCGCTCCCGCCTCCGCCCCTGCCTGCGCTATGGCCGTATTGCTGATATGGCTGATCAATACGGCACTGCCCGTATCAATCGGGAGTCTGCTCCCGTATATCAGCAAGAGGGTTTCGCACAACGGATAAAAAAAGAGACCGCCCGTATCAGTCAGGCGGTCTCTTTTTGCAAAGCGGAATACTGTCAATGCGCTTCGAGCCAATTATGCCCCACGCCGCAATCGGCGACAAGCGGGACGGAAAGCGTTACCACCCCCTGCATTTCCTCCAATACCAGCCGGCGCACCTGTTCCACTTCGTTTTCCGGTACGTTGAAATTCAGTTCGTCATGCACCTGCATTATCATCTGCGCCCGCAGCGGTTCGCCCGTTTGAGCATTTTTCTCGGTATGCAAGCGGTGATGGATACTCACCATTGCCATCTTGATAATGTCGGCAGCGGTCCCCTGTATGGGTGCATTCACCGCATTGCGCTCTGCAAACGAGCGCACGGTGGCATTGTGCGAAAGAATATCCGGCAGATAGCGTTTGCGCCCGAAAAGCGTCTCGGCATACCCCCTCTGCCGCGCCAGTTCTTTCTGTTGTTCTATATATTGCACCACGCCGGGAAAGGCGGCGAAATAGTCATCTATCAACTGTTTTGCCTCGCTTCGGGAGCAGTCCAACTGTTGGGACAAGCCGAAAGCCGATATGCCATAGATAATTCCGAAATTAGCCGTTTTGGCACGGCGTCGCTGGTCTTTTGTAACCTGTCCGATAGGCACATTGAATATCTTGGCTGCAGTGGCAGCGTGGATGTCCTGCCCCGATCGGAATGCCTCCAACATGTGCGGGTCTTGCGAGAAATGTGCCATCAGACGCAGTTCGATTTGCGAATAGTCCGCGCTCATGAACAGACAGCCGTCGTCCGGTATAACCGCTTCTCGGATCAGTTTGCCGCGCTCCGATCGGATAGGCAGGTTTTGCAAGTTGGGATTGGATGACGAGAGTCTTCCAGTAGCCGTAACCGTCTGATTGTAAGTGGTATGTATCTTTCCGTCCTGTGGATTGATGTAACCAGGCAACGTGGAGATATAGGTTGAAATCAGTTTTTTCAGTTCGCGATACTCCAATATCTTCCCCACTATGGGATGTTTCTCTTTCAGTGCGAGCAGCACTTCCTCGGAGGTGCTGTATTGTCCGGTCTTCGATTTCTTCGCCTTGCTGTCCAATTGCAGCGTATCAAACAGCAGTTCCCCCACCTGACGCGGGGAGTTGATATTAAATTTCCTACCTGCCAACGTGTAGATTTGCTGTTCTATCTCTGTCAGTTCCGCCGTCAGCCGGATTTCCGCTTCGTGCAGTTTGCCCACATCGATACGCACGCCCGCCCGCTCCATCTCGCGCAGCACCGGTACAAGCGGCAGTTCCACTTCGTTGTACAGTTTCCACAACGCCTTATCCGCTTTCAGTGCTTCCCAGTTGACGGGGACATTCGGATTGTATGCGACCTCAGGATTGAGCAGATAGGCGGCAATACGGTCAGTCTCCGAGTCAGTTTTTTCGTCTTGCGGGAGGAGGATTGCCGTATCGGGTTTCGGTGCCGGCATCGGCTCTGCAAACAAATCCAAAGTCTGTTCCACAGGTTTCTGCTTTCTGCCGGTATTATTGAGCCCTTCCTTTGGAGGGGTTGTGGAGGTTGCGTCTTGGGCAATGTTCTTTTTCAGCAGCGAATTGAACTCCAGATGCTGATAGATGGGTGTCAATCTGCTCCAGTCGGGTTGTTTGGCGAGCAGGGCTTGTGTATCCAAGTCTATAGGCACATCGGTGCGGATGGTGGCAAGAAAACGGGAGAAACGTATTTGGTCTGCCTGTGTCTCCACCTTTGTTTTGAGTGCGCCTTTGAGTTGGCCGGTATGCGCCAACAGGTGGTCTATGTTGCCAAACTGCTGCAACAATGCCACAGCGGTCTTTTCCCCCACCCCTTTGCAGCCGGGTATATTATCGCTTGCATCGCCCATCAGTCCGAGCAGGTCAATCACCTGCAATTGGTTGGTCAGCCCATATTTGGCACACACTTCTGCGGGACCGAGTTTCTCGAAACCGCCCGTATGACGCGGGCGATACATATAAATATGACTTGAGACCAGTTGCCCGTAATCCTTATCAGGAGTTGCCATATACACCTCAAAACCGGCGGCTTCACCTTTTTTTGCCAACGTACCGATTACATCATCCGCCTCGAATCCCTGCACTTCCAGAATCGGAATGTTCATCGCTGCAAGAATGTCTTTGATAACGGGTACAGCACGGCGGATGTCCTCGGGGGTCTCTTCCCGCTGCGCCTTGTACTGCCCGTATGCCTCGTGGCGAAAAGTAGGACCGTGCGTGTCAAAAGCGACACCCACGTGCGTAGGCTTTACACGCTTCAGCAAGTCGTCCAAAGTAACCACAAAGCCGAAAACGGCAGACGTATTCTCCCCGCGGGAATTAATTCGCGGTGTGCGAATAAAGGCGTAATATGCACGATAAATCATTGCATACGCATCTATCAGTAACAGGGTCATATTCCTATACAAACTATATTTTTTACAAAAATACAACTAATTATCCGATTACGCAAATATCATCCGCATTTCTCTGCACCGTCTTGTTGCAAATGCTCCTATCATTTATCCTCCCGCATCACAGATTCAATGCCTTAACAATAATAGTGGAATACGCATAACCAAAATAACAAAAAGATGATAAAAAGTCTATTTTGCGGAAGAAAAATGCGGAATGAGTACTAAAATTTGTACATTTCAAAAAAAAACCGTAATTTTGCACCGTTTTTTGTGCCGTTGTACAATTGCTTGCTGTTTGCAAACATAGCGCAACCGACAGATTATTCACTTATAAAAATGAAAAATTATGACTGAACAAGAAATCGAATCAAAAGTAAAGGCTATTATCGTTGATAAATTAGGTGTTGAAGAAAGACAAGTAACCAACGATGCCAATTTCCAAGCAGATCTGAACGCTGACTCGTTGGACACAGTGGAACTGATTATGGAGTTCGAAAAAGAATTCAACATCACCATCCCCGACGAGGATACCCAGAAAATTTCGACCGTAGGCGACGCTATCGCTTATGTAAAAGAGGCTCTTGCTTAAAAAAAGCAAGCATTTCTGATAGAGTTTTACGAGCATACGGGACGACTGTAGGCTCGTATGCTGTATAGAGAATCAACTTGTATTCTCGCAGTATTTACCAAATAATCACAAGGTGGGTTTCCGTGATGGACAGATCCCTACAGAACAGAAGATGAAAGAATTAAAACGAGTTGTCGTAACCGGATTGGGTGCATTGACTCCTGTCGGGAATAATGTTTCAGACACATGGCAGGCACTTGTTGAAGGTAAAAACGGAGTGGGACAAATTACACAATTTGATGCCGCTCTATTCAAGACACAATTCGCTGCAGAAGTGAAAGGTTTTGACCCGAGTGCGTTGCTTGACCGCAAAGAAGCACACAGGATGGACCGCTACGCCCAATTCTCGGTATGGGTTGCCAAAGAGGCAATGAACGACTCGAAACTGGATTTGGAAAAAGAAAACCACGAGCGAATGGGCGTGATATGGGGTAGCGGTATGGGCGGACTGAAAACATTCGAAACCGAATTTATCGAATATGCCAAAGGCGACGGCACACCGCATTTCAATCCGTTCTATATCCCCAAAGTGATACTGAGTATCGGCGCAGGGCATATATCCCTGATGTTCAAACTGAAAGGTCCGAGTTATGCCGTGTCATCGGCGTGTGCTTCATCTTCGCACGCTATCGCACAGGCGTTTGACCATATACGAATGGGGCATGCGGATGTCATACTGACAGGCGGTGCGGAAGCCGCTGTTACTCCGTCCGGCATAGGCGGTTTCAATGCAATGCATGCACTTTCGTCGCGCAACGACTCTCCCGAAACCGCCTGCCGCCCGTTCTCGGCTTCGCGCGACGGTTTCGTATTAGGGGAAGGAGCAGCCTGTCTCGTTCTGGAAGAATACGAACATGCTATAGCGCGGGGGGCGAAAATTTACGCCGAAATGGCGGGTGAGGGAATGACCTCGGATGCCTACCATCTCACGGCTCCCGACCCCGATGGCTACGGAGCGCAACGCGTGATGAAAATGGCACTTGAAGATGCAGGTCTGCATCCCGAAGATATTGATTATATCAACACGCACGGCACTTCGACGCCGCTCGGCGACATTGCGGAACTGCACGCCATACAGGAAGTGTTCGGAGAACACGCCTACAAAATGAATCTTGACTCCACCAAATCAATGACCGGACACCTGCTTGGTGCCACGGGGGCAGTGGAGGCTATGGCAACCGTGTTGGCTTTGCACAACGGTGTCATCCCCCCCACAATCAACCATACTGACGAGGACGAGGATCCGAAAATCGACTATCGGCTCAACCTTACTTTCGGCAAGGCACAAAAACGCAACATACGCTATGCACTGAGCAACACTTTCGGTTTCGGCGGACATAATGCATGCTTGGCGTTTAAGAAAGCGTAAATTTCTGCCGCATAGCGGGAAACAAAAATCAAAGATTAAGCATAAACAAGGAGAGGAGACGCCTCTCTGTATAACTAACTAAATAAGGTATTTGTCGTATGATTACAAGCAAAATTGGTGAGAATGCCGGACTTGTCTGGAATGCACTGCAAGGCGGTGCGCTCACAACCAAAGCGCTGAAAAAAGCAACCAAACTGAAAGAGGCAGAACTGAATATGGCTCTCGGTTGGTTGGCACGTGAAGGAAAAATCACCTTCACCGTTACGGACGCAGACACAACTATTGCATTGCAATAATTGAATAATTGACACGGACGAAGTGCGGCTTGGCTTGCACTTCGTCCTTAATTTTGAAAAACAAATGGTTGTTGCGATTGTTGGTGCCTCGGGTGCCGTCGGACAAGAATTGCTCAAAGTGCTTGATGAGCGGCATTTCCCTGTTACCGAACTCCGTTTATTCGGTTCTACACGCAGTGCCGGAACCGAATATCTTTTTCGTGGCAAACCCCACAGAGTGCAACTCTTGGAGTATGGTGATGCTTTCCGCGGGGTGGGTATAGCCTTTGCTTCGGCGGGGGCATCGGTCTCGCACGAGTATGCTGACGACATCACCCGTTATGGAGCAATCCTTATCGACAACTCCTCGGCTTTCCGTATGGACGAAGATGTGCCGCTAGTGGTGCCGGAAGTGAACGCCGCCGATGCATTAGTGCGCCCGCGCAACATCATTGCCAACCCCAACTGTACCACTATTCAAATGGTGGTTGCACTGCAAGCCATTGAAAACCTGAGTCATATACGCCGTGTGCGGGTATCCACCTACCAGGCCGCCAGCGGTGCAGGGGCGCAGGCGATGAAAGAGTTGGAAAAACAGCACAGACAGATTATCAATGGCGAGACGCCCATTGTGGAGCGGTTTCCCTACCAATTGGCATACAATATGATTCCGCAGGTTGATGTCTTCACCGCCAACGGCTACACCAAAGAGGAAATGAAGATGTACAACGAGACGCGCAAAATTATGCACTCTGACATACGTGTTTCCGCCACTTGTGTGCG
The DNA here is from genome assembly GCA_002387325.1 of Bacteroidales bacterium UBA4621. Lineage (GTDB taxonomy): Bacteria > Bacteroidota > Bacteroidia > Bacteroidales > Paludibacteraceae > Colicola. The sequence goes on from DGIN01000042.1 coordinate 6,736, forward strand.
CGTCCCCTCCCTTCGCGCCCACTCCGAAAGCGTGTGGGTTGAAACCGAACAGCCCGTATCGGCGGAGCAGGCAAAAGCCGCTTTTGCATCGGCTCCCGGTTGTGTGCTGATGGACAACCCCGCCCGAAAAGAATACCCTATGCCGCTGTTTTTGAGCGGACGCGACGAGGTATTCGTCGGGCGCGTGCGCAAAGACATCGCTGATGACAACGGACTCAGTTTCTGGTGCGTCAGCGACCAGATACGCAAAGGTGCCGCCCTCAATGCCGTACAAATAGCAGAATACATCATTAATGCATAATTAACATTCACAACCCTTATTTTGCTAATAATTTTTAATTCAACTATTCATAATTCGTCATTGGAAAGTAAGGAGGATGAGCATAGGATAGGCATGGGATAGGCTACCTTTGAGCAGGTTTTGCAAAGATAAATAATTTATAAAACACAGTGCAGAATATAAACAACGAACATATCGAGATTATGGCACCCGTCGGATGCTGGGAGTCGCTGGCGGCTGCTATCGAAGCAGGTGCTACGAGTGTCTATTTCGGTATCGAGTATCTCAATATGCGTGCCCGTTCTTCGGCGAATTTTACCACTGATGACCTGCACAAGATTGTGGCAATCTGCCGCGAAGCGGGTGTGAAGACCTACCTCACGCTCAATACCGTGATGTATCCCGAAGACTTGCCACTGATGCACACCATTGTGGACAACGCCAAAGCAGCGGGACTTGACGCCATCATCGCAAGCGACATCGCTGTAATGCAATACGCCCGTTCTCAGGGAGTTGAGATACATCTCTCTACCCAACTGAACATTGCCAACACCGAGGCACTGCGTTTCTATGCGCAGTTCGCCGACGTGGTCGTGCTGGCACGCGAACTGAATATGACCCAAGTGGTGTCTATTCATCGCGACATCATCGCGCAGCATATCTGCGGTCCCAAAGGCGAACTGCTGCGCATCGAGATGTTTTGCCACGGTGCCCTCTGTATGGCGGTATCGGGCAAGTGCTACCTGAGCCTGAACAACCTCGGCTACAGTGCCAACCGCGGGGCATGTATGCAAATCTGCCGACGCGGATATATCGTCAAAGACAAAGAGTCTGACCTCGAACTCGAGGTGGACAACCAATATATTATGTCGCCCAAAGACCTGAAAACCATCCATTTCCTCAACAAAATGCTGGATGCGGGTGTACGGGTATTGAAGATTGAAGGGCGTGCGCGTGGAGCGGAATATGTGCAGACCGTTGTCTCATGCTATCGCGAAGCGGTCGAGGCATGGCAACGTGGCGAATACGCCGATGATGCCCTTATCCTGCCACGTATCGAGGATTGGAACACACAACTTGCCCGTGTGTTCAACCGCGGTTTCTGGGATGGTTACTACCAGGGGCAGCGTATCGGCGAGTGGACACACTCCTACGGCAGCAGAGCAACCCGCAAGAAAGTGTTTGCCGGCAAATGCACCAACTTCTTCAAAAACATCGGCGTGGCAGAGTTCTTCATCGAAGCGACCGATGCCATTCACGAGGGCGATGAATTGCTCGTAACAGGCGAGACAACAGGGGCTTACGAGATAACCGCACACGACATACGCAATGCCAAAGGTGAACAAAAAGATGAAATCCGCAAAGGGGCGTATTTCTCCCTTAAAACCGCCAAGACACTCCACCGCGGAGACAAACTCTTTGTCCTGAAACCCACAGATACAGGAAGTACAGAGAATGAATAAAGTTCAGAAAAACATCCGCCGTCATCCTCTGTGTATTAATTGTTAATTGTTAATTGTCTGTTGAACCGCACATATTGTCTCCTGTCTCCGCGCCGTGGGTGGCGTGGGTAATGCTGTTTCTGCTGGTCTGTGCCGTTCTCGCGGAGATGATGCAGCAAGGGGCTGTCGTACAAGCATTTGCAACAATGTTCTCCAAAGCGGAGCGATTATATGGAGAAGTGCAGCAAAACATCGTCGAAGAATTGATTATCAACATTTTTCGCATTGGCACATTGGCAATGGCATTGTATTTGTATGCCTACCGCACGGGCGAATTCCGTTTCACTACCTATCTGCTTATAGCCGCATTGGTCTTGGGCGTGGATATGCTGAAATTAGTACTCTCTGTGTGGATAAACTATACTTTCCGTATCAGCAAACGTTTCGCACAGATTTCCGCACACTACAACAACCTTTGGACGGTTATCTGTTGCGGAATCTATACAGCGGTCGTTGTGCTGCTAAACGTGGATAACCGCATGGCTGTCCAATGGACACTCTTTGGACTGACCGTTGCGGCTATTGTGCTGATTGCTATCAAATGGATACGTATTTTCTGTACAAACATACGTTCACTACTATATATACTGTTGTACATTCTGACCCTCGAAGTCCTGCCTCTCTTGCTGATGATTGCCGGCACGGACTATATCGTTGATTAAAAGACAAAACCATATGATACGAAAGATTCTTATTTCACAACCCCGTCCTGCCACTGAGCGCAACCCCTACACCGAGATGGAAGCGCAGTTCGGTGTACAATTCGATTTTCGTCAACTTATTCACGTGGAAGGACTCTGTGCCCGTGAGTTCCGCCAGCAGCACATCAACCCTCTGGATTATACCGCCGTCATACTCAATTCGCGACTCGGCATTGAGCATTATTTCCGCCTCTGCGAAGAGATGCGTCTCAACGTGCCGGACACAATGCACTACTATTGTATCTCTGAGGCGGTAGGCAACTACCTGCAGAAGTTTATCCAATACCGCAAACGGAAAGTCTTCTTCAGCGAGAACAACCGCTTCGAGGATCTGTTACCCGCTATGCACCGCCGACCGAATGAGAAATACCTGATGGTGCTTTCCGACATCCACAACCAGAACCAACTGGATATGTTCGCAAAAAACAATATAGAGGTGAAACCTGCCATCATGTACCGCACCGTCTCTACGCAATGGGGAACCGACCCGTTTGATTACGACATGATCGCCCTTTTCACACCCGCCGGAGCAAAATCCATTCGGGAGAATTTCCCCGATTTCGAACAGGAAAACACGGTCATTGCGGCTTTCGGGGCAAACACCGCACAAGCACTGGAAGAACTCGGAATGCACGCCGATATACGTGTCCCGTCCCCTGAATTCCAGTCGCTTACAGCCGCCATCGAGGACTATCTGGAGAAACATAACGGCTAAGGAACAGATACCCTGCTATAATTAACGTTCTCCTAAAAATGAAGAGAGACTTTCCAAAGAACGAAAAACTATGCGGGCAGTTGCGCATCAAGCAGTTGTATGCCGAGGGCAAACGATTTGTCGTTTGGCCATTGCGCATTACCTGTCTGCCATCTGCCGACGACACCACCGAGGTTCTTGTCTGGGCACCCAAGTCTCTGTTCAAACACGCCGTGGAACGCAACCGGCTGCGACGACAAATGCGCGAAGCCTACCGCTTGCAGAAACATCTGCTGGGCAACCGCCACTACCAAATAGCCGTCAACTATATGGACAGCCGGAAACAAGACTATGCCATCATCCAAAAAGCCATGCGAAAAGCCCTCAAAAAACTCGGCACACCGGAAGAAATTCCGACCCCCGAAGAGCAAAAATAACTCTGCATATTAATTGCTAATTATTAATTGTTAGTTGAACGTGAAGCGTTTCCTGCGTAAGATATTCCTGCTGCCGGTCTATTTCTACCGCTATTGCATCTCGCCGCTTACACCCCCATCGTGCCGCTATACGCCTACATGCAGCCAATATATGGTGGAAGCGGTCATGAAATACGGTATCTTCAAAGGCACATGGCTCGGCATCAAACGGATCCTGCGTTGCAACCCGTGGGGCGGCTCCGGCTACGACCCCGTGCCATAGCACAGCACTGTAAACTTATTAACTCTCCAACTTTTTCAACTACTTATCAACTTCTAAACTTCTCAACTCTTAAACGAAAATATGCGTATCGATATCATATCCGCTTGCCCCGAGTTGTTGGAGTCCCCGCTCAACCACTCTATCATACAGCGTGCCAAAAACAAAGGTTTGGCGGAAATATACGTACACAACCTGCGAGACTACACACTTGACAAGCACCGTAAAATCGATGACTATGCCTTCGGTTTCGGCGCAGGTATGGTGCTGCAGATCGAGCCGATTGACCGTATCATCACCAAACTGACCTCCGAACGCCGCTACGACGAGATTATCTTCACCGCCCCCGACGGGGAACGCTTTACACAACAGGAAGCAAACAAACTCTCTCTGAAAGAAAATATCATCATTCTCTGCGGACACTATAAGGGCGTTGACCAGCGCGTGCGGGACCACCTCATTACCAGAGAATATACTATCGGCGATTTCGTACTGACGGGGGGCGAGATGCCTGCCGCCATTATGACCGATGCCATTGTGCGTCTCCTGCCGGGTGCACTCGGCGATGTCGAGAGTGCACTCAACGACTCTTTCCAGGACGGTCTGCTCGAACCCGGGGTATATACCCGACCTGCGGAATACAAAGGATGGCGCGTACCCGACATCCTCCTCTCCGGCAACCAGGCAAAAATAGAGGACTGGCTCTACGAAGAAGCCATCCGCCATACCCGCCAACGCCGCCCCGACCTCTTGGGGGAAGAATAAAGGCTGAATAACTGCTCCAACGAAACCCACACTACGCAACCTGTATGTTGTACGAAGAGAGATTTTTTTAGATAAATACAAGAGACTTCGCAAAACGCAAAAAAACACTACAAAATACGAGAGGCATCATATAAAGCATAAGAAACATCGTAAAAAGAGACTGTCTGACAAGTTCAGATGGTCTCTTGTTGTATATTTAATGGTGGGGAACGTGAATTTAATGGTAGGGGAGGTGAATTTAATGGTGGGGGACGGCGCAACTCGCATCGTCAAAAACCTCCTTCCCCTGAAAAAAAGGCATTCCATATGACTTGTCAGACAGTCTTCTTGTTCTCTGTCCTTCGTTCTCTGTCCTTCGTTCTTTGTCCATTGTCCTATCCTTGTGCTATCCTTGTGCTATCAGGTCTATGTGATTTGTACGAACTATCCTGTTTCCGGATGTAAAAGTGTGGGGACGGAACATACGAAACGGCCTCTTACGGCTATGTGATTATCGGTCTTGTTCCACACTTTGATGTTAAATCTTTTGCAAAGATACAAACGATTATTTGAATGTACAATGTGATTAGGCTGTTTTTACTTGTATTTCAAGCAGTTATGTACAGACCTGTTTCTACTCTTGCTTAATAACTGGCTAACTGTCTCACAAACAGCGAATTACAACAAAAGAGACTACCCTGTTTTACTTGTCTGGCAGTCTCAGCGGATGTTCAGTATAGCAAATGGAATACCCTATCACTATCAAGTATTCAGATACCGTTTTTTGCCGTTTTTTGAGGAGGTAATCGAAAAAATGGACAACAATGTTGCAAGTATGGAAAAAGTTTTGTAATTTTGCAGCGCAAAACATAGAGCGTTATTGAGTCTCTTTTCCCTAATAAACAAAAGATAACCCAATCGCCTATAAAAACACAAGATAGTTAAACAAATACAAATTTATACGTATGAAAAAAAGTTTATTTTTGTCTATCATTGCCGTAGCAATGTTGGCGTCTTGCAGCAAGACTCTGCCACAACCGGAAGAGATTACTGTTAATCCCAACCCGCTGACTGTGGTTGGAGACAAAGTGAATGCGGACATTACAGGTACTTTCCCTGCAAAAAAATTCGCTAAAAAAGGTGTTCTGACCGTTACTCCCGTGCTGAAATATGCAGGACAGGAGTCTGTAGGTGAAAGCGTTACCTACGTAGGTGAGAAAGTAAAAGAGAACGGCAAAGTCGTTAACAAAAAGAATGGCGGCACCTATAGCCAGTCTTGCAGTTTCGACTATGTTCCCGCTATGGATAAATCCGAACTCTATCTGCGCTTTACTGCCAAAATAGGCAAGAAAGAGATTGAAATCCCCGACCTGAAAGTGGCTGACGGTTTGCTGGCTACTGCCAAGTTGGCTAAAGCAAGCGACAACAAAACGGCTATCACTCCCGACAAGTTCCAACGAATTATCCAGGAAATGCAGGAAGCGGACATCAAATTCCTTATCCAACAGTCCAACCTTCGCAACTCGGAAACCGGCAGCCAGGAGATGAAAGACTTGCGTGCCGCTATCAAAGAAGCCGACAGCAACGAGAAAAAAGCCATCAATAAACTGGAGGTGAGCGGTTATGCCAGCCCGGAAGGTGGTCTCGACCTCAATACCAAACTGGCTACCGACCGTCAGAAAAATGCACAGAAGTTCCTGCAGAAACAACTCAAGAAAGATAAGGTGAAAACCGACATCGCTTCCGAAATCACAGCAGAGGACTGGGCTGGCTTCCAAACCGCTATGGAGAACAGCAATATGCAAGACAAAGACCTTGTTCTGCGTGTACTCAGTATGTATAGCGACCCCGAAGAGCGTGAAGCACAAATCAAAAACCTGAGCAGTGTGTACAAAACCATCGCTGAAGAGATTTTGCCGGAGTTGCGTCGCAGCCGCTTGATTTTGACCACCGACCTGATTGGCAAATCTGACGACGAAATCAAAGAACTGGCAAAGAACAATCCTGCACAACTGAATGTGGAAGAGTTGCTCTATGCGGCTACACTCACTAACGACAAAGCAGAGAAAATCGCTATCTACCAGAAAGCGGCTTCGCAGTTCGGAGACTATCGCGCATACAACAATATGGGTATGATTTACTTTGAGCAGGGCAATATCGCTGAGGCTCGCCGCGCTTACGGCAAAGCATTGGAAATCGTTCCTAACAATGCGGATGTCAACTACAACGCTGCATTGGCTGCTATGGCTGACAACGACTTGAAAAAAGCAGAAGAGTATCTCGGCAAGGCTGCAGGCACACAAGGCAACTTGGCGGCTGCTATGGGTACGTTCTATACAATGAAAGGCGACTATAAGGCTGCTAAATCGGCTTACGGCAATGCCGCTACCAACAACGCTGCTGTTCAGCAAATCCTTAACGAGGACTATGCGGCTGCCAGACAGACATTGGCCAACGTAAAAGAGCCTAACGCAACAACGGCTTACCTGACCGCTGTCGTCGCTGCTCGCACAAACGACCGAGAGGCTGTGTACAGCAATATGAAAGTGGCTGTAGCCAAAGACGCTTCCCTCAAGGCGAAAGCACAGAAAGATATTGAGTTTGCCAAGTATGCAGAAGATGCTGCATTCCAGGCAATCATAAAGTAATTTCGCTCTCATAAAAGGGTTTGCTCGGACGCATAGCCGGGCAAACCCTTTTTTGTTTTGTTGCTTAAGATCTTCTGAACATTAAGCACTTGGAAGACGGCTCTGCATGTTAATCGTTAATTTTTAATTGTTACTTGAAACAATGTCCGTTCTTTTTCCTAAGGTACCTAAACCCCGTGAATGGGATTATCGTCCTATCTATTATGATAAGGATAAAGAGGAACGCAAAGAGCGTCGTGAACGACTCCATCGCGGCTCTTTTCGTGAAGAACACGAAAAGAATATGACACAACTACGCCAACGCAAAAAATCAAAACTGGCGTTTTGGATTGCCTTGTTGGCAATGTTGATTTTTTGTTTTTACTACCTGCTATAAGCAAGGATTGTTTCTTGAGGGGTGTAACGAATTGCTGTTTGCATCATATTTTAGCAGCCACTTCTGTATTCTGCTATGGATATCATTCATCTTTTACCGGATAGCGTTGCCAACCAGATAGCGGCAGGCGAGGTGATACAACGCCCCGCCTCGTGTTTGAAAGAACTGGTCGAGAACAGTTTGGATGCGGGAGCAACTCACATCCAAGTGATTGTGCGTGATGCCGGACGGACACTCTTACAGGTGGTGGATGATGGGAGCGGTATGAGCGAGACCGATGCCCGTATGGCATTTGAACGACACGCTACTTCCAAAATACAAAATGCCTCAGATCTGTTCTCCCTTCATACAATGGGTTTCAGGGGCGAAGCACTGGCAAGTATCTGTGCCGTGGCACAAATCGAACTGCTGACACGCCGTGCGCAGGACGAGATGGGAACACGCCTTGAGATTGCAGGGTCGGAAGTGCTGTCGCAAGAACCGTGCCTATGTCCGGTCGGGACAAACTTCAAGGTGAAGAACCTCTTTTATAATGTCCCCGTACGGCGGAAATTTCTCAAAACAGATCAGACTGAATTACGCAATCTGCTGACGGATTTCTATCGCATAGTATTGGTATATCCCAAAGTACAGTTCACGTTTGTAAACAATGATGAGGTGATGTTCGAACTGCCGGCGGGTACCGAGAAACAGCGCATAGAAGCAATCTTCGGAAAAGGAACAGGCAAAAACTACACATCGGGATTGGTGGATATTAAAACCGACACCGACCTTGTCTCTATTCGCGGTTTTGTCAGCAAACCCGAGTCGGCAGGAAAAAATGCACAACAGTATTTCTTTGTCAACGGACGCTATATGCGTCATCCTTATTTTCAAAAGGCGGTGCAAACGGCTTACTCGGGTATGCTCCCCGGCGAGTACCAGCCCTCGTTCTTTATCTATTTCGATATTGCACCCGAAGCGATAGATGTCAATATCCACCCGACGAAAACCGAGATTAAGTTTGCCGACGAGCAAACAATTTTCCAGATACTGCTTGCCTCCGTGCGTGAGGCATTGGGCAAGTTTACCTTGGCACCGACGATTGATTTCAACAGAGACGGTGAGATTGATATGCCCGTACCGACAGATAATGTACATACTGCTGCGGCACCAAAGGTGATGTTCGACCCGGCCTACAACCCGTTCAAAACACGCAGCGGGTTCGTCTCTTCCGTAAAACCGGCGGCAATGGGTTGGGAAAAACTGTTTCCGACACAACAGGCTGCCTCTGTGCAGAATTGGGAACAGACAACAGCAACAGACCCGCTTCCGATTTTCGATATAGACCTCGCAGCACTTGCACCGTGGCAATATGCAGATAAGTATATACTGCTGTCCGCTCCGCAAGGACTGCTGTTTATCAACCAGTATCGTGCGCATGTGTGCGTACTGTATAATCAATATGTAGCCGAGTTGCGAAGTGCCAAAGCCCCAATGCAGCAGTTGCTGTTCCCTGAAATACTGGAACTGACCTCCGATGATATGTTGCTTATCGCACCTGTCTTGGACGACCTGCGGGCGATAGGTTTCGATATGGAACAGTTTGGCAAAACCTCGTACAGCATCAATGGTGTGCCTGCTCAACTCGGTCAGCAGAATGCACTGCCTATCTTGCAACATATCCTGCAGGTGGTGCGCGAAACCGGCACCGGCGTACGAGATGAATGGCAGCATAAGATAGCCCTCTCTTTGGCAAACGATACGGCTATTCCGTATGGCAAAACACTCACGGTAGAGGAGATGCGAGACCTGCTGGCACACCTCTTCGCTCTCTCTTCATACAAGCATACGCCCGATGGCAAACGGGTGATTGCCGTGCTGACCGACGAGGAAATAAACAAATGGTTTTGAAAGTTTTCTGTGCCATCGCGGACAAGAGATATAAAATAAATTATTACCGGAATTACTACCTGTTTTATGCAAAAAATTCTACCGATACTATTCTCGTTGTGTCTACTGACAACGTGTACCGAAAAGGCAACAACACTTACCATCCTCCATACCAACGACACCCATTCGCAAGTGGAACCGAAAGCCGACGGACGGGGGGGGTATGCCCGCCGTATGGGACTTATAAACAAGGAACGCAAGCAAGACCCGAACCTGCTTCTGGTGGATGCCGGCGATTTCAGTCAGGGGACACCCTATTTCAATTTCTATCACGGGCGGGTGGAAATAGATGCTCTCAACCGGATGGGCTACGATGCGGTTGCGCTCGGTAATCATGAGTTTGACTATGGAGTGGACACTCTGGCGCAAGTGCTGAAACAAGCGCATTTCCCCATTGTCTGTGCCAACTATGATGTAAAAGGTACCCCTTTGGAAGGAATAGTCAAACCTTATACCATCATACATAACGGCGGACTGAAGATTGGGGTCTTTGGCTTGGGCGTCCAACCCAAAGGACTCATTGCGGACAAGAATTTTGCACCGATAGTCTATAACCCGCCCTATCCAGTTGCACAAGATATGGCAACTATGCTGCGGCACGAAAAAAAATGCGATGTGGTCGTTTGTCTGAGCCATCTGGGCACTTATCCCGCTACCGAACAGGACTATTGCGATGCGGAGATGGCTGCCGAGACACGCAATATAGATGTAATCATCGGCGGGCATACCCACAAAGTGTACGACAACTTGCGTATCCGCAATCTGGATGGAATAGACATCCCCGTGGTGCAGATGGGGAAAAGCGGCGTGAACATCGGGAAAATAGTGCTTACTCTGCAACCGGAAAACTGATTTGCAACAAAAAGCGATACCCGTTTGCGGTTTTGGAAAAAAAGCAGTAACTTTGCAAGCAAATAGCAGAAAATAAATAATACAATGTTATATATGAAAGCATTTCTTAAATACTTAGGCGTCATCTTGTTGCTGATAGGCGTGGTTTTCTTTGTGGTATATCAGTTTGCCGTACAACACAACTGGCTGCTCGTTTGCGGTTTGACTTTTGAGGTTATCGGTATTCTGACCTACATCATCGTTAATAAGCACATAGACTGATGACTCTATGCCTGCAATATCAGGATTGCAGGTACATAAATACTGCCTGTCCTCAGACTGCCCGTCGAGGATAGGATTTATCGTATATATAATATCGGGCAAAGCGAAAGACACAAAGATATGAAAGACGACGAATTGGAGGGCAGAGAAAACGCCAACAGCAGGGAAGAAACAGGGAAACCACAGGGAAAGACGGCAGAGGAAATACCTGATACAGCGGCAGAAGAAACCTATAAGGATACAACTACGGAAAGCGAAGAGGCACAAACCGCTCCGCAGGCTCATTCTACCTACAAACCGGAGTCTTTCAACGACGCTGTCAAGTACCACCTGACCGGAATGTACCAAGACTGGTTTCTGGACTATGCTTCGTATGTTATTTTGGAGCGTGCCGTACCGGCTCTTGAGGACGGACTGAAACCCGTGCAACGACGTATCCTACATGCCATGAAATGTGTGGACGACGGAAAAATGAACAAGGTGGCAAACATTGTCGGGCAGACAATGCAGTATCACCCGCACGGCGATGCCAGTATCGGGGACGCATTGGTGCAACTCGGACAGAAAGACCTGCTGATTGATTGTCAAGGTAACTGGGGTAATATTCTGACAGGGGACGGGGCGGCAGCACCGCGATATATAGAAGCACGGTTGAGCAAGTTTGCACTCGAAGCGGTATTCAACCCAAAGACCACCCACTGGATGCTTTCCTATGACGGACGCAAGAAAGAACCCGTACATCTTCCAATAAAGTTCCCGTTGCTGTTGGCGCAAGGTGTGGAGGGCATTGCCGTAGGTTTGAACTCCAAGATTCTTCCGCATAATTTCTGCGAACTGTGCGATGCCTCCTTGGCATACTTGCGCGGTGAGGAGTTCCAATTGTATCCGGATTTCCCTACCGGTGGCGAGATAGATGTCAGCAGATACAATGACGGAGAGCGCGGCGGTGTTATCAAGATACGTGCCAAAATACAAAAAGCAGACGACAACAAAACGCTGATTATTACAGAGATACCTTTCGGAACAACCACCTCGAAGATTATCGAGACCATTCTGCGTGCCAACCAGAAAGGGAAAATCAAGGTGCGCAAAGTGGACGATTTTACTGCCGAGAGTGCGCGTATCGTCGTGCAGTTGGCACCGGGTAGTTCGTCGGACAAGGCGATTGATGCTCTGTATGCTTTTACCGACTGCGAAATCAACATTTCGCCTAACTGCTGCGTGATTGAAAACAAGAAACCTATTTTCACCAATGTGGGCAACCTCCTGCGAATATCTACGGAAAACACAAAGTCGCTGCTCAAATGGGAATTGGAGATAGAAAAAGCCGAACTCGAAGAACGCTATTTCTACACCTCGTTGGAGAAAATCTTTATCGAAAACCGCATATATAAGGAGTCCGGCTATGAGACTGCCCCCAACAAGGAGAAACTGATTGCTTTCGTGGACAAAGCCCTCACACCGTGGAAAACGCAACTCATTCGCGAGGTACGAACCGAGGATATAGAGAAACTCTTTGATATACGAATGATCCGTATCACCAAGTTCGACTCGAAAAAAGCGGATGAACTGATGCGCGACCTCGACCGGAAAATCAAAGAAACGGTTAAGCATTTGAATCATTTGACAGACTATACGATCACTTGGTTCGAATCGCTTAAGCAGAAATACGGTGCCAACTACCCACGTCGCACTGAGGTGCGCAACTTTGCCAATATCAATGTAAAAACAGTGGTGGAGGCCAACGAAAAACTCTATATCAACCGCGAAGAAGGTTTTATCGGTACCGGGTTGAAAAAAGACGAATTCCTCTGCAACTGCTCGGATATTGACGATGTTATCGTCTTCCACAAAGACGGTAAATTCAAGGTTATGCGCGTGGCGGAAAAACTCTTTATCGGCACGGATATCTTGCATATCGCCATCTTCAAGCGCAACGACGACCGCACGGTATATAATGTGGTCTATCGCGACGGCAAGGGGGGCGTCTATTATATGAAACGTTTCAACGTGTTGGGCGTTTCGCGCGACAAGGAATACGACATCACACAAGGCAAACCGGGATCGAAAATTATCTACTTCACCGCCAACCCCAATGGCGAAGCGGAGGTCATACGGGTAACACTCAAACCTGCCCTCCACCTCAAAAAGATGGAGGTGTGCAAAGACCTGAGCGAACTGGCTGTCAAGAGCCGGTCTGCACGTGGCAATGTGCTGACCAAGTATGAGGTCAAATCGATTACACTCAAGCAAAAGGGACATTCCACACTCGGCGGACGGAAAGTATGGTTCGACCCCGATGTGCTGCGTATCAACTATGATGCACAAGGCAACTATCTCGGTGAGTTCTGGGACGAAGATCGTATCCTCGTCATTACCACCACGGGCGACTACTATCTTACTACGTTCGAACTGACCGCCCATTTCGACCAGAACATACTGCGGATTGAGAAATTCAATCCCGAAAAAATATGGTCGCTGGCACTATGGAACGCCGATCAGAAATACTACTATGCAAAGCGTTTCTCTCTGGCAGACGATGCCGGCTTTAAGCCGCAGAGCATGTTGGGCGACAACAAAGATTCGCATATCGTGCTGCTCTCCGATCGTGAGGATGCCATATTCCGCATAGTCTTTGCGGACGAAAACCGCGAACCGATGGATATTGTCATGGCGGACTTTATCGATGCCAAGTCGCCTAAGGCAAAAGGCAAACGCCTGACTACCCTCGATGTGGCAAAGATAGAGGATATTACTCCCGAACCCGAAGAAAATCCGGTGGAAGAACCTGCGGAAGCGGCAACCAACGAAAATCCTGCGAAAAAAAACGGCAGTGATACGATAACCGCAGAAGTGGAAGGAGTACCGTTTACCATTACCAACGAACAGACTGCCGATACGCAACTTGATCACAAAGAATCGCCCGAAGACGACCAGTTAAGCCTGTTTTGATGGAAAAATGCACTGAAAGACAAAAAAATAGCAAAAACATTTGGCTATGTCAAAAAAAAGCAGTACTTTTGCACTCGCTTTTCGCCGATAGACCCAACCAATAAGGGTGAGAACCAAAGAAAAGCGCAAGGTACCTTAGCTCAGGTGGTAGAGCAATGGACTGAAAATCCATGTGTCCTTGGTTCAACTCCAAGAGGTACCACAACAGAAGTAGTGTTAATGGTCGGTTGCCCGAGTGGTTAGGGACCGGTCTGCAAAACCGGGGACAGCGGTTCGAATCTGCTACCGACCTCCACATGCACCGTCGTTTTGGCGGTGCTTTTTTGTTTTTAGGAAACTACAAAATATAGGTAATCTATGTAATATAGAACAACTATACTACAACAATTAGAAAACACAATGGAAAACGAGATTATAGAGGATATTACCCGGCAGGAGTACAAATACGGCTTCACAACCAATATCGAGACCGATGTGCTTTCGCGAGGGCTGAGCGAAGAGGTCATCCGCACTATTTCCAAGAAGAAAGGCGAACCCGAATGGTTGTTGGACTTCCGCCTGAAAGCCTACCGCAAGTGGCTGACAATGGAGATGCCTACGTGGGCGCACCTTGATATACCCGAAATCGATTTCCAATCCATCTCCTACTACGCAGCCCCGAAGGCGCACTCCGAAGAGAAGAAAGATATTGACCCCGAAGTGATGAAAACCTTTGACAAACTCGGTATCCCGTTGGAGGAACGTGCGGCTTTGGCGGGCAATATGGCGGTAGATGCCGTGATGGACTCTGTCTCAGTGAAAACCACGTTCCGCGATACGCTCGCGGAAAAAGGCATTATCTTCTGTTCCATCTCGGAAGCGGTGCGCGAACACGAAGACTTGGTCAGAGAATACCTCGGAAGCGTGGTGCCATACAGTGACAATTTCTATGCCGCACTCAACTCGGCGGTGTTTTCCGATGGCTCGTTCGTCTATATCCCAAAAGGCGTGCGCTGCCCGATGGAACTGAGTACGTATTTCCGTATCAATGCGAGCAACACGGGGCAGTTTGAACGCACGCTGCTCATTGCCGACGAGGGAGCGTACCTCAGTTATCTGGAGGGCTGTACCGCCCCGATGCGTGACGAGAACCAGTTGCACGCCGCTATCGTCGAGATTGTGGTGCGCAAGGATGCGGAAGTGAAATACTCCACTGTGCAGAACTGGTATCCGGGCGACAAGGACGGAAAGGGCGGAATCTATAACTTTGTAACCAAACGCGGTATCACATACGAGAACGCCCGCTTGAGTTGGACGCAGGTGGAGACGGGATCGGCTATCACGTGGAAGTACCCGAGTTGTATCCTCAAAGGCGACAACTCGTCTGCCGAATTCTATTCGGTAGCCGTAACCAACAACTACCAGCAGGCAGACACAGGTACCAAGATGATACATCTCGGCAGGAACACCCGCTCGCGCATTATCAGCAAAGGTATCAGCGCGGGGCATAGCCAGAACTCGTACCGCGGGTTGGTCAAGGTAGTAGCCAAAGCGGAGAACGCCCGCAACTACAGTCAGTGCGACAGCCTGCTGCTTGGCGACAAATGCGGTGCGCACACCTTCCCCGATATGCAGATCTGCAACCCCACCGCCATGGTGGAACACGAGGCAACCACCAGCAAAATCAACGAAGACCAACTCTTCTACTGTCAGCAGCGCGGAATCGGACTGGAAGATGCGGTAGGACTGATTATCAACGGATATGCCAAAGAAGTGATGGACAAATTGCCAATGGAGTTCGCCGTCGAAGCGCAAAAACTGCTGCAAGTGTCCCTCGAAGGCACCGTTGGATAATAGAAAAGCAGAAAAAAGCAGATACAGAAAAAAGAGAGCGGGGAAAAATCCCCGCTCTCTTTTTATAATTGTACATTGTTACAGCATTTCAACGCTTCGTTTGACAAACTTAGCCAATGCCTCACCCTTCAGCAAACCGCTTGCCAACAGGGCTATATCAATCAACTGATGTACTTTCTCGTCCCCCGCAGCATGTTTGGCATAGACATCTTTCAGTTGCTGGCGCAAAGCACCCACCTCCTTGGTCAGGTTGGTAACCGCATCTTTCTCCTCTTGGGTCAGATCAGCCTCTTTCTTGTCTTTCTGTGCGGCACGCAGGGCGTTCTCCTCTTTCTCTTTGGCGGCAATCTGCTCGTTGAGAGGTTTGACCTCCTCGGCGCAAGCGGATACCAATTCGTTCATCAAATCCGTTACCTTGCTGTTGGCGGTATTCACCACCATATTGTATTGATCGGGCATCTGTCCGTAGAACGACATCCCCTGCTGGTGAGCCGACATCTCCTTCATACGGCGCATAAACTCGTTCTGGGTCAGGAACACAGGCAGCGCATCAGCAGACACCGATTCGAAACTGACCACAAAGTTGGTCTTCTCGCCTTTCGGCAACTGGCTCTCGAAACTGTAACGGAGTGCATCCTCCTGCTCTCCCGTCAGCGTTACCACTTTCTTGTCCTCTTTCAGAATCAGGTTCTCTATCACATCGGAGTCCACACGCACGAAACGAACAGTGCCTTTCGTCTCCTCGCCGTCGCCCATACTCTTCTGCTCCAATTGTGACATAGCGTGTACGTCCAATTCGCCGTCCATCAGCAGCACGTCATACCCTTTCTCTTTCGCCCGCTCGATATACGAGTAAGATGCATCGGGGGCTTGGGTGTAGAGCAGAATCAAATCGCCGTTCTTGTCCGTCTGATTGTCTTTTACTTTGGCTTTGTACTCGTCAAAAGTGAAATACTTGCCATCAAGGTTCTTCAACAGCGCAAATCCGATGGCCTTGTCGTAGAATTTATCATCGGTCAGCATACCGAACTGAATAAACATCTTCACATCGTCCCACTTCTTTTCGAAATCCTCGCGGTTGTTTTTGAACAATTCTGCCAATTTGTCAGCCACTTTCTTCGTGATATATCCGCTGATCTTCTTTACGTTGTTGTCGCTCTGCAAGTAACTGCGGCTCACATTCAGCGGTATGTCCGGCGAGTCAATCACACCATGCAACAGCGTCAGATACTGAGGCACTATATTCTCCACCTCGTCCGTAACATACACTTGGTTGCAATACAACTGTATCTTGTTGCGGTGTACGTCCAGATTGTTCTTTATCTTTGGGAAGTAAAGAATACCCGTCAGGTGGAACGGATAATCCACGTTCAGATGGATATGGAAAAGCGGTTCGTCCAGCTGGTTCGGGTAGAGTTCGTGGTAGAACTTATCATAGTCCTCATCGGTCAAATCCGACGGCTTGCGCATCCACGCAGGGTTCACATCGTTGATGATGTTGTCCTCGTCCGTCTCTACCTGCTTGCCGTCTTTCCACTCTTTCTTCTTGCCGAATGCAATCTCCACCGGCAGAAACTTGCAGTATTTCTTCAGCAAACCCTCTATCGTAGCGTCTTCCAGATACTGCTTGAACTCATCGCTGATATGCAGCACGATGTCCGTTCCGCGATCGGCTTTGATAGTATCCTCCATCGTGTATTCCGGCGTTCCGTCGCAACTCCAGTGAACGGCATTGCTGTCCTCTTTGTACGACTGCGAGAAAATCTCTACCTTGTCCGCTACCATAAACGCACTGTAGAAACCCAATCCGAAATGACCGATAATAGCCTCCGCTTTGTCTTTGTATTTGTTGACAAACTCCTCCGCACCCGAGAATGCTATCTGGTTGATGTACTTGTCCACCTCTTCGGCGGTCATACCGATACCGTGGTCGCGGACGGTCAAAGTATGTTTGTCTTTGTCTATCAGTACACGTACACGCGTATCGCCCAAATCACCCTTGAACTCGCCTACGCTCGACAGTGTCTTCAGTTTCTGCGTCGCATCCACGGCATTCGAAATCAACTCACGCAAAAAAATCTCGTGATCGCTGTACAAGAATTTCTTTATAACGGGGAAAATGTTGGTTGAAGTAACCCCTATATTGCCTTTGCTCATATTATTATGGTTTTTAAGTTAATACTGTTATTTGAATACGCTTAAGTAAGTCAACTCGCTGCCGGCTATTGTCCTTAAACCGGCAAAAACTATGGTTTGTCTTATAAATCAATGCTATGGTTTTTAAGTTAATCCACTTGTTTCGTATTCCTTGTTTCTCATCGGACTGCCTGACTGCTCTCAACAGCCCGTCTCTTACAATTCAAAAAGTTTGCCAAAACAGTCCCCCTGCCATTTTGGCAGAAACCACCACCTGTTTTCCCCTCGCCCACTATACAATACAACCACCATACAAATACAAATACAAATACAAATACAAATACACTATACAATACAACCACCAACCACAATCGGCAACACCACAATCAGCGTTTATCCGGAAGTTGGCACCTATCTTCCGCCGGGGATGCGGACGCCATTCCGGGGACGCGGACGCCCTCGTCCGCGGTCGGTTTGGCACAAACCGCATGACTATGTTGTGCTTATGGAAACGACGCGTCTCGCGTCGTTAAGCATAAACAACATCCTGTATGGAAACCGCGTTGTTAAGCATAAACAACTGTATGGAAAATAGCATCACGCCACACGTATTCCTTCAAATCATACTCAATATGCTATTATTTTGATGCAATTGCCTAACCCCTGATTGTTATAATGCTATCGGCTGTTGCCCTCTTATATTGAACTTATTTGGTTTCATTTTTCGTGTATTTGTTTCCAAGCAACGCTACACGACATTTCCCGGCAAAACGCTGCCCGGCAAGCAAAAACAGTCCGACAAACACAAACCACCTCTTTTTTTACATTCTATTAACATATCTTTTCCATATCCTTGTGCTATCAGGTCTATGTCATTCGTATGTGATTCGTATGTGATTCGTATGTGATTAGGCGGTTTTTGCTTGTATCTCAAGCAGTTATACATACGCCATTTTCGCCTGTTTGCTCTACATACGAACTAACCATTTCACAATCAGCATATTACAATCAAAGGAGGCTGCCCGTTTTTGCCGGACAGCCTCCTTTTATACTCGAAAACTAATGGTTGACTAATGGATAATCATGCGTTTATATTCAATAGAATTAACACCTGAGTATACAATAATTAACATCTATTTTACCACCACCATATAGTAGTTCTTTTTCCCTTTTTGGAATACGATATATTTGTCGTTGAGCAATGCCTCAGTGGTGATAGGCGTTTGCGGGTCGGTCAGTTTCTCCTTGTTCATCGAGAAACCGTTTGCCTGTATCATCTTGCGTGCCTCGCCCTTGCTGGGGAATATAGCGGTTTTCTCTGCCAGCAGATCCAGCGGTGCAATACCCGCAGCCAGTTCGTCGCGACTCACCTCAAACCGCTCCACCCCGTCAAACACCTGCAGGAAAGTCTCTTCGTCCAACTTGTGCAGAGCCTCTGCCGTCGCATTGCCAAAGAGGATATTGCTTGCCTCTACAGCGGCATTATAGTCCTCCTCGCTATGCACCATTATCGTAACCTCTTTTGCCAGACGTTTCTGCAACGTGCGCAGGTGCGGTGCCTGCTCGTGTTCGGCAATAAGGGCGTCAATCTCCTCTTTTTCAAGCGAAGTAAAGATTTTGATATAGCGTTTTGCATCTTCGTCGCCTACATTCAGCCAGAACTGATAAAACTTATACGGTGAAGTGTAGCGGCGGTCAAGCCAGATGTTACCGCTCTCGGTCTTGCCGAACTTACCACCGTCGGCTTTGGTAATCAGAGGACAAGTGAGGGCGTATGCCTCACCGCCGCCCATCTTCTTGATGAGTTCGGTACCGGTGGTGATGTTGCCCCATTGGTCGCTGCCGCCCATCTGCAGTTTGCAGCCTTTGTGTTTGTTGAGATATACGTAGTCGTAGCCTTGTAGAAGTTGGTAGGTAAACTCCGTGAACGACATACCCTGCGAGAACTCGCCGTTGAAGCGTTTCTTCACCGAGTCCTTCGCCATCATATAGTTCACCGTAATCAGTTTGCCCACATTGCGTGCAAAATCGAGAAAAGTGTAATCTTTCATCCAATCATAGTTGTTCACCAACTCGGCCGCATTGGATGCTGTAGAATGGAAGTCAAGGAACTTCTCCAACTGGCGTTGGATGCACTCCTGATTGTGGCGCAGGGTCGGTTCATCAAGCAGGTTGCGCTCTGCCGACTTGCCGCTCGGGTCGCCGATCATACCCGTCGCACCGCCGATAAGGGCGATAGGTTTATGTCCGCAGCGTTGCAAGTGGCGCAGCATCATAATACCGCACAGGTGTCCGATGTGCAGACTGTCTGCCGTCGGGTCGATGCCCACATAAGCCGCAGTAACCTCTTTATTGAGTTGTTCTTCAGTCCCGGGCATGATGTCCTGAAGCATGCCCCTCCAGCGTAGTTCTTCTACAAAATTCTTCATCGATTCGTATTTGTATATACTGATTTGCCTGCAAAGGTACGACTTTTTTCTTACATATCAAAATAAAAGAAAGACCACCCTCCGCATAGAGGATAGTCTTTCTCTTCTTGTGTGGTCAGCCGCACCGCAAATGCAACGGCTCACTCACTATTCTGTACCGGTCTTATTGGATGAATTTCTCGCCGTTGCGGATTACCACACCCTTGTAGTTCTCATCCACCTCAATACCCAGCAGGTTGTAGGTCTTACCGTCATTCAAGAACTTCACATTGTCAATACCTGTAGTCGGTTGTTGTTTCACAATGATAGTATATTCCTTACCCAGCGCATTGATAATAATCTTGCCCTCACGAGCAATTGATGTGGAGGTTGCCTTAATGGTTAATTCTACCTCATTCAAGAAATACTCGGTATCATCTTCAGTAACCGTCTTGTCTACCGGCTCAATACTCAACCATTCATCAGTCTCATAGTCCCACAAATCACTCTCGATATTAGTATTTAGAGTCACCGTAGTCGATTCCGACAAATTAATTTCTTCTGGTGCATTAGTAATGACAGGAAATACTGCAAGATAGTTGATATAAAGGTTCAATGCATTGCTCCAAAGGGTAGTTGAAATTGTTTTGCCATTCAAAGAACCTAACAAATATGTATATGCATACAAAGGAAGTTCGTTATCTCCATCTGTCAGAATACCAAAATTATTATTACCAGAGTTCAACTCTGTCAATACAGCCGCATAACTACCTTCGATTGAAACAGTAGTTGCATCCTCTACTCCTGTATCAGGATCCTTCTCCGTAAACACAAATGTGATTGTTCCTCGTGTACTAATTGAAGTGGTATACGGAGTAAAAGAATTCGAATTTGCAACGGCAGAAGCATAAGGATTTTTCCAATCTATTGAGAAACCATTGTCCGTTTCTGTAACAGGGTAAAGGGTCAAACGGACATTATCAACTACAGGTGTTGCATATTGCGACCAAGCAGAATTAACGCCAAATATACCCATTGTAGCACCCTGAATGGCTATAACACCAGTATTTTGCACTATAGAGACAATAGTATCAAACAATACATTCCCCGAAGAGAAAGGTACATTTAGACCCGAACCATATAAATACGAACTTTTTGTTGCAGTAAGAGATCCTATTGGAGCGGATACATTGTCACCATAGGTATCATACTCTTTTCCCTGATAAGTATATTTTTCGACATTGGTATAATGTTGGCATTTTGTCATATAAGCCCAACCTGTACCATTATCCAAACCATTCAACCAATTGTCTGTAGGATACTCCTTTTGATATACACTTGTATAGTATTCCGCAAATTTATATGGCTTAAAATTGATAGTATTCTTTGTAATAACAGCCGTAGAATCATGAGTAGCAGCATCTTTTTCCACCAATGTAGTATCGTAAACTACTGCGGTATTACTCTGCAAAGTAGGAATATCATAGACATCCAATTCTTCACCTGTGGGAACCAGAATATAAGCAGTATCCTTTGCCACCTCTTTATCATTCAAAATCCATGTTCCCTCAGTATAGTTACTCACAAAAATAGCCCCTTTACTATTATAAGGGATGTACAAACTATTCGAAAGGAATACCGAAGTCAATTTGGTTCCTGTACCCTGCATAAATGCATAAGGATACACATCATATGATCCAAATACACTTAATGTCGTATCTTGTCTGGTAGTATCTTTTGCAATTTGAGGAGCATGGAACACACCATCAAA
Source organism: Bacteroidales bacterium UBA4621 (assembly GCA_002387325.1). Lineage (GTDB taxonomy): Bacteria > Bacteroidota > Bacteroidia > Bacteroidales > Paludibacteraceae > Colicola. Next base: position 28,522 of record DGIN01000042.1, read on the forward strand.
GTACATATTTTCCATAGAAAGTTCTGCCGCTTGTCGGCTAATAACCTCACTTCTGATAGACTGGACGGATTCTACCGTTTTTTCTTGTAATTGGTACGATTGCAAGGTAGGAACACCTGCAAAAAGTGCTGCAGAAACAGATACTGCACACACTACAGAGAAGATCTTTTTCATACTCATAAAAATTTGAGTTAGTAAAATTATTTAGTTTTCTTCAAATAAATACGAATAGGCAATGCCTAACCGCTTATTATTAACTTTTTAGTTATTGGAAGGAATACTGCCTGTCATAGTAAACCACACATCCGCATTGGTTGTCGAAATCATCTTGCTGCCCCATGTCGGGTTAATCGGTTCTGCAGTTGCCTCAATCGTGTAAGTGCCATTCAACGTTTGCATCAAAGGCACAATCCCCGGCACCTTATCCAAAATCACCGTCGCATTGTTATCCGCAGGTTCAGCATAAGCAAGAGCAAGCGCATTACCCTCTACCGATACATTGAACACATAACGCAAAGGAGTTTGCTCTTTGGTTTTCTTGTCCTTGGTATAACGGAATGATACAATGTATTTTGCAGCATCTGTATCATAAGCCAACGTCAATCCTTTAACCGAAGCATTTTTCCGCGCAGCAGAACTCAAGGCTTTCAGTTGTCCCAATACCGTTGCAACCGCTGCAGTAGTATTTGCATTTGTCTCAGAGGTTACAATGTTCCATTGATTCCCCAGCACACGCACATAGGTATCTGCATAGTTTGCCAAATTGCCTGCACACAAATACTCGTCTGCGCTAAACTCCAAACGACCGTTATTGAGAGTAAAAGTCTTATTGTCTTTGTTTCCCTTAAACCCTTTCATCAATTGAATACCATTGCGCGTTGTAGCCACAGGGTAAATCTCGGGATCTTCGGCATCGGGAAGTTGTCCTTGATCTGCCAGTTGGAAAATACCTTCCGCACCATTGTGCAAAGCATAGACATTGCTGCCTTGGTGCAATTCGAAGATATTGCCATTGCCAAACAATTTGGCATCCATAGCCTCTACCTGTGTATAATAGTCTGCCCAACTCAGATCAGACGGAAGGCGGTTCAAAACAGAGTAACCGGAGTGTTTCTTTCCTTTGAGTTTGATTCGATCTGCTGTAGTATTCAGGATCAGGAACTCATAATCCCCCAAATATCCGTCGCCATCATTTTGCGGGTCAGACCAAATATGAAATACCTCGTTATACGTATTGAATGACAACAGAGGTCCATAATCACTGATAAGCGTCCAAGCACTGGCACTATCGGTTTTCATCTGGTTTTTGGTAGTGAGTGCATTCTTTGCCGTGAATTTCACATGCCCGTCCTTATATAACCGCACCAATAAATTATAGCCACGAGTCTCTGTATTGCAGAAATACACAAATTCCCAACCATTGTCCGCAGCAGTAAGGGCATCACTCGCATTGGTAATGGCCTCCTGCGCACGCTGTGCGGCAGATTTCTCGAACAGGCTGTCCTCATCACGGTTGCAGGCAACGAGCGTGGTCAGAACCAATACGGCTATTGCAATATATTTCGTTTTCATAAAACTATATCTTATTTTGTTTGTCCTACAATCCGAACTTACTTATCCAGAAAACCGAGACTCATAATCATATCCCAATCGAGATTCTGCTGGCGGCGTTGTACCTCGTTGTGCATAGCCACAAGGTCAATATCCCATTTCTCCTCAAGCCACGTTTTGCAAATCTCCAATTTTTGATTGATGATAGCCGCCCCCTTAGGTCCAGCCTCATCCAGTACCTCTTGCCATTGAGCATCGCTCTTGACAATATAGTTTGCAATCGTCTCAACAAAATCCTCACGCGTCTGACTGCTTCCGTAAGCGGTAACAAAGCCTAACTGACGTGCCTCCTTGTCAGAACGGTCTTGCCAACGAGATGGGTTGTAATCCGACGGATTAATCAGTCCGAACTCTTTAGGATAGGCTTTTTGCTGATGAAGGATATGCCCAAACTCATGGTGCATCGTCTTAAAAATGTACTCGTTGAGTTGGTCTATATTGTTGGTCTCCATCAGGTTGATCTTCAGCAAGGTAATCTGAATGCCACCCTCTGCGTACCCTAATTTCTCCGTTCCCTGTGCGGCATTGATCATAGAAGAACCGATAAGTTTCAGTTGTTTCGGACCATAGAGTGGCAGAAAATCTTTACCGGCAATCGAGTCATAGACATCATACCAAAGATAAAGTGCCAAATGTGCCAGTGTATCGGCTTTGCCTATGCTCACCGGTACGATATTGTAACTAATATCCGTACCATTATCATCCAACTTGTAGATAAACTCCACATTATACGGCTCAGTAAAATATTTGTTGAGCCATTGATCGAACTGATAGGTATAGGAGGTGGTGTCCACCTGGCTATCTACAAATATAGTATCCGTAAACTCGTCTTTACTGCAAGCCGCAAGTCCTGCGACCAATACTCCAAGTCCGAGAAGGATAAATTGAAATATCTTTTTCATACGTTTTGTTCCTTTAATCAGTTATTATTCTTGTTTGTAGTCGGTGTAAACATCGAGGGAGTACCCGCTGTAAGCAGATAATTAGGTGTCTTCTGCGGTTCCGAACTATCTGCACCCGGCTGCAATGGAGCCACCACATCACCAGAGTTGGTATCATCCCCCACTATCTCGCGCGGGTTAGCAGCCATACCGCTTTGGATAACCTCTTGCGGCAACTGGATAGCACGGCGGTCATCGTTCCAAACCAAAGTCTTAAGCGGCGTAGTACCCTGTTTGTGGGTAATCTCGATGCCATAACGTTTCAGATCCTGCCAACGCAAGCCATCATGAATAGTCTCGATACGGCGGAAATGGAGTACACACCAAATAAGCGGTTTCTGCGCGTCTGTAACCACAAAGTCAGGACTCATATCCGTATTGTGCAGCACAGGTACCAAACCTGCAGACTTGGACGGAGTATAGAAATTCTGTATCTTGGCTAAAGTGAGGTTCACATTGCCATTCTCCAATGTGTCCATACAACCGTTTACCTGATAACCCTGTGCCCAAAGGCGCAAATCATTGACCGCCCCCTGCTGGTCGTTAAGGAACACTTTTGCTTCTGCACGGCAGAGCAGAGTCTCGTTGGTAGTAAACGCACGCGTAACACCATGCAAGAAACCATATCCGTTTACCTTGTCGGTATATTCGAATATTGCACGGAACTTTGCGCTGAAGTTACCATACTCCTGACTGAACATCCACATTGGGAAACCACGCCAAAGCGAACTCCAACAAGGACCACCGCTATAGAAAGTGTCATTAAATGCATCGCCGTTAAGTTGGTAGCGACCATACGATGTAATGGCAGTATAAAATGCCTGCGACAAAGTCGTATAGAGAAGCAGGTTGGATGCCGATTTGACATTTGACCAATACTGCAACAACTCTTTATCAGAATCACTCAACGCATACGCCGCCGCTGCTTCGTAGAGGGAACTCAAGACTGTCTCATCGGTAGTACCCAATACATAATCTGCATGCTCCAGCACCTTGTCATACTCACGTTTGTAGAGATAGAAACGTGCTGCAAAAGCGTGCGCAGCCTTCACATTGAAGTGATATTTGGGTACGCTGTAGTATTCATCCGAAACCAACTTGAGACCGGCTTCCAAATCTTCCTCTATGTGCTGATAGGTCTCGTAGAGTGTACCTCGCTCATAGTGAGGAGCAACGGTGGTCTCCGGAGCCGTCATATAGGTAATACCTAAATCATTCTTGCTCAATTCATCATTTTTCCACGCTTGGCAGAACACATTTGCCAATACAAAATGAGCATACGCACGGCAAAGCAACGCCTCACCCTTCTCTGCGTCCATATTGATACCCTGCGTCTCCAGTTCAGCAATGGCTTTCAGTGCCTGGTTGGCAGTTGCCACTGCACTATAGTAGGCATCCCAAATGTATTTCGGACTATCCTGATAGCCACTGCTTACAACAGGTTGCCAACCGAAAATCTCGTTGTACATCTGATCCAACGGGTTGAGCGAGTTGGTGTGCCCTGTAGCATTTGGTGCATTGTTGTCAATGATATTATCCGAACTAAACTCACAGATAGGTCCGGCATTTCCATACGGGTATGCACTTACCAGCAGCAGACGCACCTTCTCTTGTGTATCAATCGTAGCACGCATATCGGGCTCATGGTCAAGAAAGTTACATCCCGACAAAATCACAGCCAACGATGCGATTATATATACCATATTCTTTTTCATCTTTGTATCCTTTCTATTTTAGATTGCTCTTACAATATGTTAGAAACCAAGTTTAACGGTAAGAGTAAACTGACGAGGAACCGGCGAACTTACACCACCTGCATTGTAGTACTCGGGGTCGCGGCCATTGAGTTTCTTATCGGCATACGCCAACCAAAGGTTGGTAGCACTCAATTTGACACCGAAACTTGAAACGGCTTTCTGTCCTTCAAACACCTTGGCAGGCAGATCGTACGCAAGCGACAACTCCTTGAGACGGATAAAATCACCTTTGGCAACACGCTCTGTAGAGTAGTTGTATGCCGAGTAGGCATCCTGCAAGTTGCTGATCTGGTCGAACTGACGCGTAGTAGCGATAGCGGGGATGGTGGTTATCGCCTCATCACCCGGCACTTCCCAACGGTTCTTCATCTCCTTCATGCTGGCGGTCAGGTCGCTGTACTCACTACGATATACATAGCAAAGCGGGTCAAGACGCAGCACGTTGCCGAAACTATACGTAAAGAACACATTGAGTTTCAATCCTTTCCAAGAGAATGTATTACCAAATGAACCGGTAATAGTCGGGTCGATAGAACCCTCGTAGGTCAGATAGTCCACATTCTGATAGTCCTGGAAGTTGATTTGGTCGTACTGACCGGGACCAATCACCTGCGTATGCTCCTTGTCAATATAGAATGTCGGCAGACCTTCTTCGGTCAGACCTGCAAACGGAATACTGAACAACGCGCCTACAGGATAGCCCTCCAAGCGTCCGAGAGCCGTACCCGAAACCAACTGATAAATCTGCGAACGAGAATCCAACTTGGTAATCTTATTCTCCGCCCACGAGAAAATCCAGTCGGTAGTCCAACGGAAATCACGGGTTTTAACATTCACGGTCGAGAACGTAAATTCGCAACCCTGCGAACTCATTGTTGCATCGTTTGCCAGTTTGGTAACCTGACCGCCGACACCCATCGTCTGTACGTAACCTATCAAGTCATAGTTGTTACGTTTGTACCAGTCAAACTCAAGATTGATGCGATTATCTACAAAACCGAAAGCCACACCGATATTCAACTCATGCTTTTTCTCGTATGTCAATTCGGAGTTCTCCAAGTCAGACAACTGGATACCCGTTTCCGAAGCGTTGGTACTCGGACGGAACGGAGTATAACTTTCAAATACCGCAAGCGAGTTGGTTACACTCGTAGGACCACGGTCTGCAGTAAGCGAATAACTGGCTTTCAGGCTAGCGTGCGTCCACCATTTGTCAAAAGTGGGAGCCCACCAACTCTCCTCGTGCGCATTCCATGCAGCACTGACGTTCCATGTAGGCAACCAGCGTGCCGCACGGCTCTTACCGAGTTTGTTGGTACCCTCGTAACGAATGGTTCCGTTTACGGTATAACGTCCCTTGTAGGAATAAGTTGCCATTCCGAAGAATGCCAGGTTACGATAGTACGAGAACGTATTGGAGAAATAATTGGTATTCTCCTCTTGTGCCTGTTTGAACAAACGATAGTCGTTATACGGCGTACCACCGTTGTTGTACTGATATCCCCAACCGCGGAACCATGTATATTGGCGGTCGGTAGAGTTCAACTCTCCACCTCCGAAAAGGCTCAATATATGGTCTCCGTTGCGACCAAGATCTGCATTATAAGCAACCGTAGCACGGAAGTCCGTCGAGAGCAACGAATACTCCGTCAGATTGTAGATACCTCCTTTCGGAAGGATAGTTTCCGGCAATGCCGTAGGATCATCAGGGTCGGTATAGAGATATGAGTTATTCTCACGAATGGTGTTATCCTCCGGATCGATACCCGCACGGTAAGCACGCGCCTGGTTGCTATCATCCATAATATTATGCTCCTGACGGCTCGCCTGGTAGCGGATAGCAGCCAATGCATTAAATTCCAAACCACGAATCGGTTTGTAGTTCAGTTCGCCCTGGAATTTCAAGTCGGTAACCTTGATATCGATATAGTTTTTCTCCAACTCATCATTGATATTGAAGTCGCAATAGTTACGACGATAAATAGCATCCGGACTCAATACACGTGAGGTATTCATCGCATACGAGAACGGGTTGATATCAAACTCACGACTTACAGCACCCGTGATAGGGTCGGTTGAAGCAGATACGGTTCCCGGTGCTTTCTGCTTACGATAACTACCCATAGTAGCAATGCTGGCAGTCAGTTTTTGCTTGCTGGTAGAGGGGAGTAGATCGTAACTGGCATTCATATTACCTGTAAAACGACTCATCTCGCTGGATTTGTACCACCCCGGGTCCTGCAACGCCGACAACGAAGCATATACGCGTGCACGCTCCGTACCTGTCGAGAAAGAAACCGAGTGGTTGTGCATTACGGTCTGGTTGAACAATTCGGCAAACCAGTCCGTATTGCGGAACTCTGCCTCACGCAGAAACGCATTCTTAGCCGTCTCGGTATTCGCCAGAGTACCCTTGTCAATCATATTGTACATCAAGCCGTAGATACCAGAGTTCTTCGCCGAAATCAACGACGAATACTCCAGCCAACCCTTGCGCTCCAACTCCTGATAAATGCCCATCTGCTCCTGCGAGTTGGCGATATTATAGTCGTCGTATGACGGAATCATACGGTAAGTAATTTCTCCCGTATAACTCAGTTTCGACTTGCCCGCCTGACCTTTTTTCGTAGTAACAACAATCACCCCCGCCATAGCACGCGCACCATAGATCGAGGTTGCCGAACCGTCTTTCAAAATCTGGAAACTCTCGATATCCTCCGAGTTGATGCCGGAAATTGCACTAGCAATCAGCGTCTTGGCATCGCCGCTCGAAAGATCGGCCGCATCCATCTCTACAGCATCTTCCAATACCACACCATCAACCACCCATAGCGGTTTGCTGGCACCATAGATAGACGTTGCACCACGCACACGGATTTTCGGAGCCGTACCGAAAGTACCACTCACATTCTGAACGCTCACACCGGCAGCACGTCCTTCGAGGCTTCGGCTCACATCCGTCATACCCGAAAGCACAGTCTGCTCAGCGTCCAACTTGGTGGTAGCACCGGTAAACAGACGCTTATCCTGCTTGACCATACCCTGAACGACCACCTCCTGAATCTGCTGCGCGTCGCTCTCTAATTGAATTTTCATAGTGGGCTTAACAGGCACGGTAACCGTCTTGTAACCCATATAGGAAATCACAAGATTTTTCACCCCTGCAGGTACTGTCAACTCAAAATTACCATCGAAATCGGTTACAGTACCAACCGTTGTACCTTGAGCAACGATATTTGCACCAATGGCGCCCTCTCCTGTATCCTCCAGCACGATACCAGTTACCTTGGTTTGCGCCATAGCCGTAGTCGCCACCAAGAACAGGCTCATCAACAAACAATAAACTTGTTTCATATCGTATAAGTAATCATTTTCACAATCAAGTATTCTCCTCTCACTATCAAGTACCCTCAAAAGTAGAGTATTTCAATAAGTGCGCAAAGGTACTACTTATTTTTGACGCGTGCAAACATTCTGTCGTTTTTTTATGTTAAAAAGCAGCAAAATGCGTATTTTGCACAATTTTTATGCATATCTTTGATGTTTATGCAATAAAAATACCGGCAAATAGCGGGAAAAATATGTTTTATAACATAAAAAATGAGACTTGCCAACCGCCCACCCACCGCTCACGTTGCCGTCTTTTCGCCGTAAATGTCAATAAGGATAATAAACTTATTGGACAAATTAGTACAAAAAACAGCATTCTACCGATAGGTCAGCAGAAACAGTGAGTCGGGCGCAAAGACTTCACTGGCAATGGTCTGCAAAATAGCAGGGGAGGTTCGGGAAATGCGGGCGAAAGACTCTTCCCACGTAGGGGCATAACCGTAGTAAAGGACGGATTTTGCCATAGCCAGAGCATTATTCTCCTGATTCTCTGCCGAGATAGCCATCTGCCCGCGCAGTTGGGCAAGGGCATTTCGCAGAGCGGTATCGGTCAGCGGCTTGTCGCACAAGTGCGCCAACTCACGTCTGGTCAAATCAAGACAGCGATTGAGATACTCCGGTTCGCAAGCGAAATAGACGCACCAATAGCCCGTATCGGACAAGGGCGTATAGGTGGATTCGACAGTATAGACCAGTCCGCGCGACTCGCGAAGGCTGATATTCAGGTGCGAATTGAGACTGCCGCCGCCTAATATATTATTAAGGAGATAGAGCGGCAACTGGTATTCGTGTCCCAACGGATAGGCGCGGTTTCCCAGCAGCACATGTGTCTGATGGGTGTGTTTGCGATAGGAGGTCTCTGCGGCGGGTATGTCGGCAGGAGCAGTGCGGGTTATGACACCGGAAGCGGGCTGCACAAAGCCGAACTCCCGTTCCGCCAAACGGAAAACACGCTCCGGAGCAAGATTGCCCTGACTGAAAACGACCATCCTGTCGGGGCGGTAGTGCTGCCCCATCCATGCCAGCGGCAAGGCGGGCGAACTGCTGATATGGCGGAGCGTTTTCTTTGTTCCGAGTATGGGCATAGCCAGCGGATGACTCCGGAAAACAAGATTTTCAAAGTCGTCGTATATCAGTTCGCTCGGCGAATCATTGTAGCCCTCTATCTCATCATAGATGACAGTGCGTTCCTTGTCGGTCTCGTGTTGCGGAAAAGTGGGGCAAAGCACCATCTCGGCAATGAGATGGAGCGTGCGGGTGATATGCTCGGTGAGCGTAGCGGCATAAAAAGTGGTTTCCTCCTTGGTCGTATAGGCATTGATTTCACCGCCGATACCCTCTATGCTGTTGATAATCTGCCGTGCGGTGTGGTGGACAGTACCTTTGAAAACACAATGCTCGATATAGTGCGCCATACCGTTTTCGGCAGGCTGCTCGTCGCGCGTACCCGTGCCGACCATCACCCCCACATACGCCACAACAGAGGGCGTCTGGCGGTGTACCACCCGGATACCGTTGGGCAGAGTATGATAAAAAGTTTGGTTCATAGATTTGCGTAATCCGATTATTTGTCGTACCTTTGCAACCGCTTTTTGCGGAAGCGTATGCGGCATTGGCGGAATTGGTAGACGCGCCAGACTTAGGATCTGGTTCCTCACAGAGTGAAGGTTCGAGTCCTTTATGCCGCACAAACGAGCCTTTTTGGCTCGTTTTTTGTAGGCAGAAACGTTAATTCTATATCCTTATATATGAAACGTGTTGTATTTTTTATAGTTATAGCCGTAAGTGTGATGACGGCATCGTGTTCGTTGGATCAGCAGTCGCAATATACCCCGCTACTGAAATGTATGAATATGGTATGCTACCATACCGACTCTCTCTACCGGGATACTTTGAAGTATGAAAAGGTTGACGAGAAGGGAGTGTATAAGATGAAAGCCATTCATAAAGGCGATACTGTCCGTGCGGTGATTGTACTGAACGCAGTAACGAACACCCTTACCGGATTTTCCATCACGTACGACAGCACCGAACTGATAGCACAAGTGGATTCCGTCGAGTGTATTCAGCACGCCTTGCTTGATACTTCCGACCCCGCACACGGCAAACTGTACTTCAAACCGGCGTTCACTTATGCCGCCTTCCCTATCCATTATATCCCGCTCAAAACAGGTTCGGCGGACATCAAACTGACCGTGGAATCGGACTCGAAGTATTCGCCCAACAGCCTCTCGATGACGCAACCCGTAGAATAGTGCGTGATACGCAATGAAAGACCATCGGCTAACCGATGGTCTTTTTTGCTTCGTCCCACAGGGCGTCCATCTCGGCGAGGGACATATCCTGCAAACTCTTTCCCTGCCCCGCGGCTTTCTGCTCTATATAGTTGAAGCGGCGGATAAACTTGATGTTAGTCATCTCAAGCGCATTGTCAGGGCGAATCTTGTACAGCCGTGCAGCATTCACCAGTGCAAACAGCACATCGCCGAACTCGGCAGTCGCCTTTTGGTTGTCCATATTCTTCACCTCCGTCTCAAACTCCGCAATCTCCTCTTTCACTTTCTGCCACACATCTTCGGGCTGCTCCCAGTCGAAACCCGCATTCGCGGCTTTGTCCTGAATACGGTACGCCTTCACCAACGATGGCAATGCATCGGGGATACCGGCAAGCACGGTCTTGTTGCCGCCTTTCTCTTTCAGTTTCACCTGCTCCCACAGGTGGCTCACCTCCTCGGCGTTCTGCGCTGCCGTCTCACCATAGACATGCGGGTGGCGGAATACCAGTTTGTCGCACAGGCGGTTACATACGTCGGCAATGTCGAAATCGCCCGTCTCACTGCCTAACTTCGCATAGAAAACGATATGCAAAAGCACATCGCCGAGTTCTTTGCTTATCTCCGTTTTGTCGCCTTTCACAATGGCGGAGGTCAATTCGTAAACCTCCTCAATCGTGTTCTGGCGCAGGCTCTCGAAAGTCTGTTTCCTGTCCCACGGGCATTTCTCGCGCAGGGTATCCATCACGGTGAGCAGACGGTCGAATGCCGCCAACTGCTCCTCGCGGGTATGTAGTTGTTTCTCCATATTATTTCCGGTTGTTTCTATCCGTTAATTTATCTCCGTTAAAAGGACTTTTTCCTCCATTAATGCCCGTTAAAGAACCATCAAAATGCACCGTTAATTCTTTTGCCCGTTTTGTTATAGGATCGTTATAGGATGGTTATAGGATAGAAAAGGTCATCCTCCTTATATCCTCCTTACATCCTCCTTACTTTCCATTATGCATTGTGCATTGAAAGTGTTCCTTGCGGGGTAAGGGTGGCATACGTCCATTGTTGGAAGCAGTCGCCGAGTATGAGAACACGGCTATTACGGGTGATCTGCAGGTCGAGTTCGATATGCCTGTGCCCGAAGATATAGTAGTCGTGGTGGTTGCCAATCCGCTCCTGCTCTTTGGCAAACAGCACCTGTTCCTCTTGGTTCTCGCCTTTGTAGGGGCAGGGTCTCGCCAACTCTTTGCGGCGGCTATTAGCCGCCCAGTTGTAGCCGAAACGGTTGCCCCACGCAGGCGGCACAAGGCGGAACAGCCATTGCAACAGGCGCGAATGGAACACACGGCGCAAAAACATAAAACGCTTGATTTTCTTGAGAACAAACGGCGGATAAAGCGTCTGCCAGTCGGACGGCATCACCCCGTCACCATGCCCGAGAAAAAGCGTCTTGCCATAGCAAACAACCGTCTCGGGTTTTCTGTGAACGATTACGCCCGTACGGCGGGCAAGCCTGCCGAAAGTCCACAGGTCGTGGTTGCCAACGAAATAGTGTATCGCTATCCCCTTGCGGGTCATCGCCTGCAACTGCTCCAGAAAAGGTGTGTATTCCGCTTTCGACGGGTCGCGCCACAAATACTCGTACCAGAAATCGAACATATCGCCCAGCATATACACAGCCTCGGCATCCTGCTCCATACGGCGTAGCAACCCGACCACTTTGCGCTGATTGTCCGCCGCATCGGGCAACGCCCGCGAACCGAGATGTGCATCGCTCAAAAAATAAATCATACCTGCTTCATTACGCATTTATGCATTGTGCATTGTGCATTGTCTTACATCATACCCAGTTCCAACTTGGCTTCCTCGCTCATCATGTCTTTGTTCCATTCGGGCTCGAAGACGATGTTCACATTCACCTGTTTGATGCCCTCCACACTGCCCACTTTCTGGCGTATATCCTCCACGAGGAAATCGCCCGCAGGGCAACTCGGAGCGGTAAGGGTCATATCGATGTTGCAGATGCCGTCGTCGGTGATGTCAATCTTGTAAATCAGTCCGAGGTCGTATATATTCACGGGTATCTCCGGGTCGAAAACCGTCTTGAGCATTCGGAGCACCTCTTCCTCTTTTTGTAAAAATTCGTTCATATCAGTATATTCTCGTCATACCAAACAGACTGCAAAATTACTGCAAAAAAGTGAAATAGGCAAACATTGCACGCCGTTAGTCCGCAATTATCTTCCCTTTTGCCTGTTGGGCGCAGTACCGCCGGGTGGCAATAAAAAACGGAACCACCCGTCGGCAGTCCCGTTTTTACAGATTAGGGTCTGATACGTATTTACTCTACCACAGCCCCCACAGCATTGTACTTCACACCGTTGCGGATAACAATGAGTTGCCCGTTCTCAATAACTTTAACCGCTTTCTCTGCAACAATCGCATTGTTGATGGCGGTACTCTCCACAATAGTGCATTTACCGCCTTTTATTTGGATACTATAGTCTCCGCTTTCGTATTTATATTTCATAATTCGTCCCTGCACAGTTACCAAATTACCTACTTCAACAGGCTGCGAAACTGCAGTTTGGAAAGCATAGAAATTATCCTTTGAATCGTTTTGAGTACTTGCCATATAGAAATCTTGATTCTTATATTGGGTATTATACTCCTTTGCATAAGTTACATAACCCTTTACTATATATTGTTTTTTAGTGGAAGCATTATCCTCCAAAGCCGTTCCAATCTCTTTTGCTTTTTCCGGAGTAATTTCTTCAATCACTTCTCCTTCACCTTTTCCCTCACCCAATGTGATAGTAACTTTGGCTAACCGTGCTTGACTAGGCAACTCTCCCGACTCCCACTTATTATCACCAACACCTATTGTACTTGCTAAACCACCGTCCTTGATAGAACCACTAACTTTGCCAAATTCAAAAGCAATCTGTTTAATGTTTTCTTCCGCCGAAATAGTAATAGCCGAATGAGCAAAAGCCGTTAGACAGAACTTTTTATTTTGCCCTTTGTTAATCGTAAGTGTTACGCCATCTTTAACAACTTTCACCTCGCTACCGGGGTTTGCAGAACCTTGAGCCAATACATACAGTGTATCATTGAAAACCACAGTATCCAACACCACGACTTTGTCCTCAGCCATCATACTTGCTGCGCAAAGAATGGCAGCCACAAAAGAGAAAAATTTCTTCATAATGTTTTATTTTTAAGAGTTAGTTTATTGCCGCATAAAAACGACCGTTTTCTTGCGACACTTTTACGGTGTCTGTAGCAAGGAATAATCGCTTTCTTTTCTGTGTGCAAAGGTACGCCTATTTTTTGAGGTGTGCAAACTTATTTCGTGAAAAAATCATTAAATATGTTACATATCAGAAAATACGAGGGATTAAGAGACAAGAGTAATTGGGAAAACCATATACAAATACACTATAGATGCGGCAATTACGGCACAATAACATAGGAATCACCTAAGAATCACCTAAGAAT